>CAIOTO010000230.1 GCA_903861255.1 uncultured Alphaproteobacteria bacterium
AGACATGACGAAAATCACTGAATACAGAAAATATAGTTTAAGTATTTTTTGAACCCATTTTGCAGGCCTCGTTAATCACATTGAAAAGTAAAATGTTGAGCACTCAACAGATGAACAACTAGACTAGCGCATGAGCTCTATTCACTCTTTTTAATTATTCGTATAAAACGATATTATTACGGGAATAATTTTAACATACACCTTTTTGCATTGATTGACAGTTGAATTGTCATAATTATTTCGTCACATTTTTTTTTGTGAAAAAACAAAAAAAGACTAAGACATTAGAAAATAGCTATCCTGCCCAAAGGGTTATATTTTCTTACAAAGCCAGGCGAAAAAGAACTTTACATACGCATTGCATCACACATAACGTCGTTTTAATGTGTGCATGATAAATATAACTTTTAAGGTGAGCCATGCAAGTTAACTCGAACAAAAAAGCACTAAGAGAGGCAAGTTTAAGAAAGTCTGCACCCGTATTAGAAGGTATTAACAGTCAAATCAAGATTCTGCGTTTGATGATGTTGCGTATTGACGATCGAAGCACACGCACAGCGGCTAATCGGGTCAGTGAAATGCGATCGACTATAGCGTATGGGTCTGTTTATCCGCTGCAAAACATAGAACGTACTTCATTGTTTTTCTGTGCGAGATAAAATTGATATGAAACAAATTCATATCTTTTGTAAAATGCCTGTCATTCTTAAGAGTGATTGACAAAAACAAATCAGATAGGGGGTAGAAAATGATTGCTTGATTCGCATTTGAGTGGTAATTGTACATTCATAATATCTTTTTTCTAATATTTAAATGCCGGGAAAATATGTATGAATAAGAAAGTTATCGTTTCAAGTTTTATCGGAAATGCGCTTGAATTCTTTGATTTTATGCTGTGTGGCGTGTTTATGATGACCCTGTCACGTGTTTTTTTCCCGTCGTCGAATCCTAATTTATCTATTCTTGCTGGTCTTTTTGCATTCTCCGCAGCCTTTTATACACGCCCTATTGGCGCACTTTTGTTTGGGTACCTTGGTGATAAGTACGGCAGAAAAAAAATTCTGTCTATAACCGTATTTTTAATGGGCATACCAACCTTTATTATTGGCATTCTTCCATCTTACGAAAGCATTGGTATTTTTGCGCCACTCACGCTTATTGCATGTCGTCTTCTTCAGGGATTATGTACAGGTGGTGAGTATAACGGTGCAGCAATTTTTGCGCTTGAACATGTGCAAAAGGATCGTCCTGGCTTTGTAAGTGGTCTTATTTCAAGTTCCTGTGTCGTTGGTGCGTTGAGCGCTACTATTTTGGGCGGTATTTTCTTATATGATGGTGCGCCGACTTGGTTTTGGCGCGTACCTTTCTTGTTTGGCGCACTTATAAGTGTCGTGGGTTATTTTTTACGCCGTTATACGTTTGAAACAATGGAGTTCATGAAATATAAACAGTACACACAGCAAGAACACGTTAGCTTCTCGTACGAAAAATACATCAATCAATTTCTTGTCGCCATCAGCGTTGGCGCCCTGAATGGTGCGTTATCTTATACATTATTTGGATTTTTGAATGTGTACATGACAAAGTTCGTTGGGTTTCATATATTACAAGGCATTTGGTGCAATGCTGTTGGACTCGTGGCTTTTGGACTGTCCTGTGTTGCATTTGGCGCACTTTCTGATCGATGGGGCGAGAAAAAATCGATTACGTATTCAGCATGCCTTGCGTGCATTATTGCTTTTCCCGCTTTTTATTTGTTAATACAGGCGCAACTTATTCCTGTTTTAGCAGGCCAGATTTTATTGGGAATTGCTGTTGGTAGTTTTATTAGTACAAATCACTTTTTCTTGCAGTCACTTTTTCCTGTGCAAATTAGATATCGCGCGATTGCCTTTGGTTTTTGTTTAGGCATGGCAATTACAGGCGGCACGACGGCAATGCTATTAACATACACAATTATGCAGACCCAAAATCTATATGAGCCTGCATTCTTGATTGTGTCTTATGCATCAATCTTTATGCTATCACTGAAATTACTGCCTAAGAAAAGCGCTCTGATTTATGAAGAAGAGCAATTAAAGGCAGCGTAAGAGTTTTGCGTATTAGGAATTAACATTGCTTTCACTTTCGAAAGAAGACTAGAATTTTCTTAGAGATTCTTAGTTTGACTAAAAGATGCACGGACTAATAATTGCACTTGTCCTGATAATTTGCCTGACGATTGTTATGGCGAGTGTTGCGTCATATTATTACAAGGCCTATTGGCGCCTATCCCTTGAAAATCATCGTCTCAATCTTGATGTTCTGCAAAGTCAAAATATACTTGAAGCATTGCCGCAACCCTGGGCTTGCTGGATTGATGGTGAAACAACCGTCAACACATCCCATATTTTTAAAAATCAATTTCGTATTGACCCACTGTATCATTTCCAAGTTCATGACTTAGCAAAGATTTTTGGTGAATCCACACTCTCTCCATTTCAGCGCGCATTACAACATATTATTTCTTTTGGTGGTAATTTCACGTTAGAAATCAATATTTTTGACGACAGTCAATATTTTGAAGTCTACGGATGTTGCGTCCCCTATAATCCGCCGCCCACGCCTGGCCTTTATCGTAAAGCATTGGGCCCACAACAGATGATCATTTTAAGCTTTCGTGATATCAGCAAGCGCTTAAACGAACAATCAAAATTTAACATCATACAGCAAACAAAAAATCATGAACTGGAAATGCTGCGTATTCTAACAGATGTATCGCCTATTGCTTTGTGGTATCGCAATGATAATGGACGTATTCAATATTGTAACTTAGCGTATGCAGGTGCCCTTGATACAAGTATCAGCCGCGTGATTGCAGAAAATCGTGAACTTGTTGATCGTTACGGCGAAGTTAGTACCTACGAATTATCAAGACGTGCCTTGCAACGAAAAGAGAAAGTCGTCATTCGTACGCATATTGTGATTGCAGGGGAACGGCGTTTTCTTGAACTTGCCGAAATTCCGATTCCGGATTCATTGCAAACAGTTGGCTATGCGATTGACATAACTGAAATCGAAGAGATTGCAAAGGAAAAGAATCAAGCTCAAAGATCTCATGCAGAAGTCTTTAATTATCTATCAACGCCACTTGCTGTTTATGGTTCTGATACACGACTTGAATTTTTCAATAGTGCCTATAGAACAATGTTTGAACATGATGAGAATTGGTTGCTTACAAAACCAACACTTGGAGAAATAATGGAACACTTACGTGAAAAGCGTAAAATGCCGGAATACACCAACTTTCAAGCACATAAACACGGGCGTCTTGAACTATTTAATACACTTATGGAACCTCTCCATGAAATTATACACCAGCCAGATGGCGTCACCTGTCGTTTGGTTATCGCGCCAACACCAACAGGAGGGCTTGTTTATCTCTATGATAATATCACCGACAAGCTTGCACTTGAGCGTCGTTACAACACGCTAACGGCCGTTCAAAAGGAAACGATTGATCACTTATATGAAGGCATCATTGTGTTTGGCACCGATTATCGCTTACGGCTATCAAACCCCGCAATGGAATATATATGGGGTCTTAAACCGCATGATCGCACTGTTGGTATTCACATTAATGAAATATTGAAAGTGGTTTCACGGCAGTTTAAGGATTCACGCCAAAGTAAAGCCTGGCGCACAAAAATGCTTGATGTGATCTCAAGGCGTAATCCTGAACGCCAAAGGATTAGCCTTAAGAAGGATAAGATGCTGGAATATTCCTACGTTCCACTGCCTGATGGCAGCCATCTGCTAAGCTTTATTGATATTAGTGATACATGGCGCTTTGAACGTTCACTGAAAGAACGCAACCAAACGCTGGAACGTGAAGATCGTCTGAAATCAGACTTTATTTCACATGTGTCATATGAATTAAGATCGCCGCTTAACACGATTGCTGGTTTTAGTGAAATTCTGCTTAATCAGTATTTTGGAAAACTGAATGAAAAACAGCTGGATTATTGCAAAGGTATTTCTGAATCGACGGATCGTTTAATGAATTTGATTAATGACATGGTGGATTTAGCGAGCATTGAATCTGGAAAAATTAGTTTGAATTATCAAGATGTGCAAGTTGAGCATTTGCTAGGCAGCGTGCTTGTGCTCGTTCAAAATCGTGCAAATGACCAAGGGCTTGAACTTGTCGTGGAAAACCAAGTAGCATCAGATGTTTTGCGTATTGATTTACGGCGCCTGAAGCATGGGTTGTTCAATTTACTGACCAATGCCATCAAATTCACACCTAATGGAGGGCGCATCACGCCTGGTGCATATAAAAGTAAAGTAGCGGGAGCCATTGATATCGTTGTGGAAGATACCGGCATTGGGATTTCAGTTGAAGACCAATCACGTCTATTTCAGCAAAGTTTGCTTAATCTAACAGGACAATCAGGTGCAGCTGGCCTTGGGCTGACGCTCGCAAAAAGTTTGTTGGAGCTGCATAATGGGCAGCTTACCCTTGAATCAGAAGTGAATCATGGTACAAAAGTACGCTGCACAATTCCGATGTTACCAGAGACGACGCAGAAAACATCAGGCAAGTAGTGCTTTTATATTATCCGACCAACCCATTCATAGCGATACAACCGATACTGAAACGGTGCCATGCGTACAGTAAAGTCACATTGTGTTACACGTAATAAAGTCATAAGGTCAACTGAAAATACTTTTAAGTTGGGTAAGTTGAGGGATTCACCAAAAGCGAGCACCCCCTTTCCTGTCATGTAGCTTCTTTCAACAGATAGTCCCACAAGATTTTTTAGGTTTGCGCATGTTGCAATGTTGCAGGCAGTTCCATCATCCAAATGATGCAATGCTAGATAATAAAAATTACTACAAATTGACAGTCGTAGCAAACGCTTGATGTCAGAAGCATCAATTCCATTGACGGTACGGTCACTTAACGCAATTTTAATGCGCGGATCAAGTCTTTGCGCAATCTGAGTGAATCGTCTTAGATTCGTTGCTTTCTCGGTTGTAACGAGCAGCATAAATTGTGCGGGAGATTTATTTATAACGCTAATCAATGAATCTGATAATGATTGCTCGGCAACTTGAATAAGAAAATGATCTGTGGGGAGGGTTTCTGATAAATAATCAACAAAATGTTGTTGTGTTTCTGCAGTTAATTCTTCTGATAATTCAGTAAGTTCATCAGGTATTGTTGGGTTGCATGGCGGCGGTGAAAAATAGAGAAGGTCGTATTCATCTGGTTCTTCTTGATATAGCTTAAAAACCGACATTCCTTTTTTTTCGTGAGGATATGTCTCGAAGTAAGCCATTACGGTTAAGCTAAAATTGGCAGCTACTCGTGGCGGTTCAAGTTGAGGGGGATCATCCATACTACGTGCGGCAAGGATAAGGCTATTTAACACAATGATTACGCGTATTATTATTTTCATACAATAGCTCCGTTTGATACAGCGATTGTTTTTCAATAGATAGATCAACGTTTGCAGTAAAATATAAATAAATACCTATTTAATTAATAGTATATCATTATATGTATTAATAGTGTGTTAATATGATGTCAGGAAATTTTGTCATCCCCGCGAAGGCGGGGATCCAGTGTTATTTCAATATTATTATCCATAAAAACTCACCGTTTTGAATAAAGCTTTTCTGGATTCCCGCCTCCGCGGGAATGACAATTAATGGTGATTTTAATAAAAGTCTATTGTGCCCCTCATCCATAATAACGCACCCTTTTAGCTATCATCACCTTTAGATTCATCGACGGCAGCTGAAGAGGCACTTTTCCTCAAAGCATTTTCAGCACGACGTTGTGCGGCTGTATTTGATGCCTGGCTTACATTTGCACTCATAGCAGAAAATCGTTCGTCAGCTAATGCTTCAGTTGAATCACCCATGCCATGTCGTGCTTGTCGGTTGTACAGATAAACTCGATTGTTAAATTCATAAGAATTTAGCCCTTCTATATCTTCAATAGCAAGCGCCTCTCTGACATTACGTGCTGATTTATAGATACGTGACGGTGTGACACTATAAATCCGGCCATCGTCACGGCGTTGCTCAGGATCTCTCATTTGATAAATACGATCACGTGCAATGCGTTCTTTAAATTCACCCATGGCTTTTGCTTGTGCCGCGACTGGGTCATCTTGCGGGTCAATATAGTAATGACCCAAGTTCTGATTACGCATGTAATAAGCTTGACGATCTGCATAAACGCGTTTCATAAATCCATTTTTGCGTGCATCGAATTCGGAAGCGTTCGGTTCAGCCGCTGGTTCAAATATGAATGTACAGTCGGTTCGCTCGAAATTACCATAGTTTCCTTGACGTGGCACACCAGTGTACGACGATGACTTATAGGTACAGAAATTACTTTGCCCATCATCAAATGCCGTATCACGTTGCCAGAACACACCGTTATCTGTTGATGTAATTGCACGATGCAATTTCTTTGCGACGACGGATTGTTCTGGTTGTATATAGCGCATTTGATTTTGATCATAGTATCCTTGACCATTTTCAGCGAGTAAGCTGTTTGTCATGTGTGCAGATTGATCAAATCTAAATGCATATGGTGCAACGACTTGTCTAACAGAGTTTGGCCAATAGAATATTGTTTGACCTCCCCTATAGACCACATCCCACGTTCTGTTATAACCATTTTGTGCGTGATTGCCATGAATATCATATCCTTGTCTATTTCTAAAATCCCATGATTGTGGGGTAGGCGCACGGTATCCTGCACGGTTGTATCCATCTGCATCTAAATTGTTTCTATTTTGGAAAGCCCAACTTGGATCCTGCTGACCATTTGGATGACGCCCATTCAAATCGAATCCTTGCCTGTTATATCCACGACGGTTATATCCCGTTTCATCATAAACATGATCTTGATAATCGATTGGCGTAAATGAGTCCCCTTCACCTTGTGTTTGTTTATCCATCGCATACACGTTCCACCAGCGACCATTTAGTTTAACCGTTGTCATGGGGCGTTTTTCACCTGTTACAACATTTGTTACAGCCATTCCAGCGTTAAAGGATCGCTGCGAAAAATATGGAAACAGTTCTTTTACTGTGCGACCAAGAACATGTGAGTCAGGGCAGAAATCTTGTGCACTAAGCTGTTTCATGCGTTGCCGATGCATAATTGAAAAATGTTCATCAGCAAAACGATCATCAATAGGCCTTGGTTCCAATGCGCCCATTTGAACTGTACTACTTAAGACGGATCCTGGCAGAAATGTAAATGCATAAAGCAAATCATGAATGCTTAGCACATCATCTGCTGTAAGGGTTTGATTTTTGCTTTTATTATCAGCATAAACAAGAACTTGCTTTATAAAACGAATTTCATTTAGGATAGCTGAATTCTTTGCTAAATCACGTTTTCTAGATTCAATATCAGGATTAGTTTCTGCAGTTTCTATTTCATGCAAAATGACGTTTTCAAAAGCAATAAGCTGCTGTCTCATTATTGTCATTTGTGAATAAGCAAAATTTGGTCCACTTGTTCTCAAGGTTTCTACTGCTTCAGCTTGTGTACGCTCAAAATCTTGTTGAACTTCTTGCTCTCTTCCCGCTTCACGATTCGCAGCCTCATTTACATAGCGAGCAGCTCTGACGCGCAACGCTTCTGGTGAGAATTTTTCATGTTCTTTGGTTTGCACATAATATTCTCTATCGCGAAAATCAGCACTTTGCTCTGTTGTTGGAATTGACATTTCTTTCCCAGTTTTTAAACGAACAGTTTTAGCCTGATCGGCAGCCTCGACAGCGCTGGATATCAATCCCACAAAAGCCGCGCACATCATTAATTTAGTTCGAATCATTTTCATAAAAAGCACCTTTCAGTATTTGTTTTGTATGTAGGAACCCACGAATTCATCCCCGCGGGTTATTTGTTATATTCTGTGAATTACTTCCTACCCCAAGATTCAGGTGCTTGTGCGCCTTTTAACATTTTTTCAGCGCGGAACTGTACTTCTGATTGCCCGAATTGTTCGATTGATGAATCAATTTTTTCAGCTTGGCGTAGCATTAATGTGCGCATATACTCATTACCTTGTTCCGCTGCTGACTGTGCTTTGCGAATGTAATAATCACGTGTTTGCGCATAAACACGTGTCAGATAAACGCGGCGATCTGCGTACACACGTTGCATAAAGCTATCTGTTGCAGCTGGTGCATCGGTTTTTTCAAATACAAACGTGTAATTGATCAGGTCACCATTCGGTTGCCAGATTTGCTGTTGATTGTAATGCATTCCGCCTCCAGCATATCCTCCGGCCCCATCATATGTCATGCCGCCTGATTCAAACGTAGATGCTACATATGTGCACATACCCGATTGTGAATAGCCATCGTCATAGCTTGTATCACGTTTCCAGAAAATACCGCCGCCTTTTGCTGTCATGGATTGCTTAACTAATTTTGCCTCACGTGATTCAATTTGAGTCACTTGCACGTTCCGTCCTGTTTGAGGATCCCACCTGTATTCATTAACATCACGTTCTGTAATTAATTCATTTGCACTTTTACCAAATCGTTGTGCATATGGGTTTACAATTTTTCGTATGGCATTTGTAAAGAATTCTTCTGCACGATGATATCCCCAGCCATACATATGGTGATGGCGATATTCAGTAGGCGCTGACGGCTTAGCTACCTCCATCGCATAGACTTTCCACCACTGACCCGCTTTCAGTTGAACCGTGCCCAACGGCTTTCTGTCACCCGTTGAAATATCCGTCACCATACCATTTTCAAATGCAGCAGCCGAGAAGAATGGGAATAGTTCTTTTGTTAACTTGCCTATGACTTTTTTATCTGGGCAAAGTGTTGTGCCTAATTCTTGTGCTTGGGCTTTTAGTTCGCGGCGCATACCTGATTCGCGTATGTAATAATCACGTGCATTTGCTTTAGCAGCCATTCTATAGTTTTCTTCATTAGCAGGATCACGATCATACATATCTTCTGGACGTATCGTTGATGCTGCTGTCATATTCCTCGATATTTGAGTTACAACAAATGATCCTGGAATTCGCACATACGTGTATAGCAGCATGTAAAGGGACTTTAATGTCTGTGAGTCCGTTAATAATCCTTGATTTTTTGCATAGCGAAGAGCAGTCCCAATATTCTCAATTTCTGCTGGTTGTTGCCACCCGGCGCCTTGGGATCTGATCAATGCCTTTAGTTCATCTTTCATGTTTTTGATTTCGTCGAGAACAGAATTAGGATCGATTTGAACCATTCGCACTACTTTTTGTTGTTCTTTTGTGTATGCATTTTCTGCAGGATTTATTCTTCCACCGACTCCACGTGATCCATTTTGTGCAATTTGCAAGAACACAGCTGTTTGGGCATCAACGTCTTGTATGAACGTATTTTCAGATGCTGACGATGAAGATGCTTTGAGCACTCTGCCACCGCCAAATTCCATTGCATTAACATTTGAATTAAGGACCATCGCACTGCACACCATCAATGTAGCTTTAAATAATTTCATAATAATCCCTTTGAAAAAAATAATTTATTTAATATATATTTGCACAACTATATTAATATTTAATTAACGACATTTCGTCACTTAAAAGCCTTTTCATGGATTAGTTCGTGTGCCAGACTTATTAAAGATAATTTGTGAAAAATTAAATATATAATGCGAAAAACAATGCTAAAACGCCCTTATGCTATAGTCCAACTTCTCCCTGAATCTATTCTACTGACAGCTAGCCTTGCCCTTTTTTGGTGTGTAATAGCAACGTTTCCACCTCTTCGCATCGGTATTTGGATGGATGCAGAAGGCGTGTTTATTATGATAAATGTACTATCAGCATTGTGTGCATTGTCATTGGGAGGATTATTTTTTCAGCAAGAGATTAAATTACCATCTGCAGTTACGATGTTGATTGCCTTCTTTGTGGCATTCTTAGTGTTTTCGGGGGTTATGACACTGTTCGCAACGAACATGCATCTGCACCTTTGGGGGTTACCACAAACGAATGAAGGACTTGCGTCTTACCTCAATTACTTCATCATGATTGTCAGCTTTTCGGTATTGCTGCAACGTGGTCACCATGCAGCGCTGCTGGGAAATGCAGTTATTGCGGCAATTGTTATAACACTGCTAACGGTTCTCAATCATCCAAAGCATAAAATTCTGATTAATGAAGACTGGTGCCCCTATGTGTTCAGTGCGTTTTTGGCGTTTATCGGCATTGCTTTGCTTGGTTGCGTAACGAGTATCAAGCAACACTGGGCGAAATGGGGCATGGTCGCACTTGGTGTTGCGATCATTGCGATTTCGTACAATAAGACGGCGCAATATGCCTTGATCCCGTATGGTGGGGCGCTACTTGCTGCACATTTTCTTAAGTTTAAAATCACGCGACGCGTAGCAATCATTGCTCTATTATCTTTGCCATTTCTTATTATTGGGGTGGAACTTTTTGTGGCACACCCCACTAAATTTGTTAGTCTCGATTCACGTGTAAAACTATTGCATGTCGTGTTCAGGGAATTTCAAGATCACCCCTTGCGTTTATTCACAGGGTTTGGTTTTGGGCATTTCACGGATACATTGTTGGCGCACTTTACGCAGATCCCTGTGGCGCTTTATAAAAGCACAAGCCTAGTTCCTGATTGGGATAGTTTGGAACGTATTGATTTTCACTGCCATCATCAAATGATTGAAAATTTGCTGGCATTGGGGATTGGTGGGGCATTATTCACGCTTTTGCTGCCGTTGCTGACTATTTATTTTGCGCGTGATGAGGATGTTCCATTTGCGTTGTTTTATACAAGTTTGTGGGTAACGATTTCATCGACGTGGTTTACGTTGCCTATTCATTTGCCGTTTTTAGCGTTGGCCTTATGCTGTAGTGCGCATGCTGGTCGGGATGTTGCTACAAACGTCATCGCGAGGAGGTACACCTCCGTGGCGATCTATGTATTTCAAAAAATTAGATTGCCACGCTCCCTTGGAGCTCGCAATGACGAAAGCAATAGGAGGAGTGGAAATAGATATACATTAGTGCTACTTATTCTTTCCATCATCGTTTCTTATTACGCATATGAAGGCTTCCAAACAACACGAATCTACAGCAAACACACATACTCATGGGCCGCCAGTAAAATTAATCCCCCTGCAATATTGACGTCTGATTTAATTAAACGTCATGGCGCACTTCAGGGACTTCATGCCAGCAATTATATGCAAACTCTCTTTCAAAACGCGAAAGGTAATCCGCGCGACTTAGATACGCAGAGAGAACTTGTGCTCTTTAAATACCTTGCTTTAACGACAGAGCATCCACCCCTCAGCCTTCGTATTATCATGCTTGATATATTAGGGTTTGAGCGTGACGCAAGATGGCTTGATTATTTAAAAGAAACGATCAATACTGCACCCGCGCGATTTGATTTGGCTGCACCGTATTTGGCAACGTTGCTCAATACACGCAAATTGGCTGATGCTGAGCAATTTATTACCATGCTCGAAGGCATTAATGCGAAAGATCCCATTGTCCATTGGTTCAGAGGATTGCTGCTGATTGAGTCGGGTGGGGATTTAAAAAAAGCTCGCACTTTATTAAAAGACGGGCTTGATGCGGGTATTGAACGCTGGATTCCTGTGTCGCCGACGTTAAAGACAACGATTTTGGAGTGAGTTGTTATTAATTCTTGTCATCTATGCTCGGCGGGAATCTAGGAAATAAAAAAACGATTAAGCAGAACTGGATCCCCGCCTTCGCGAGGACGACAAGTGAAGGAATTGCCTAAATCTTACCCAAATCGTTGATTTTGCTCGCAAATATAATTGTGTGCTTGTTCGATCAATTCATCAATGATCTCTTGCGTGGGCTGTTCTTTCGTTACCATACCTACACTTTGTCCAGCCATAATTGAACCGTTCTCTATATCGCCATCCATCACCGCGCGACGCAATGCACCTGCCCAGAAATGTTCGATTTCAAGCTGACCATCTTTAAGTTCAACTTCACCGCGATCAAAACGTGCAATGATTTCAGCTTGGCATTCAGCAAAACGCTTACTGGCTTGATTCACAAGTGCGCGCACGGGAATCACTGGGAAACGTGGGTCAAGTTGCACAGATGCGATGGCATCACGTGCATTACCACGAATAAAGGCTTTTTTGAAATTAGCATGCGCAGGTGATTCGTTTGCGCACACAAAACGTGTACCCAATTGACAACCTGCAGCACCCATTTGAAGGTACGACACAATCGCTTCGCCGCGACCAATACCACCAGCAACGAATACAGGTATATCACGAATATGTGGCAAGATTTCTTGCGCGAGAACACTTGTTGAAACAGGACCTATATGTCCGCCTGCCTCAGCACCCTCAATCACAATAGCATCTACATTTGAGCGTTGTAGTTTTTTCGCAATGATCAACGCCGGTGCAAAACCAATCACTTTACAGCCATAGCTTTTAATACGCTCGATTGATTCATTTGTTGGCAAACCACCGGCTAAGACAACATGTCCAATTTTGTGCTTACCAACAACATCAATAAGATCATGCAACATGGGGTGCAACGTAATTAGATTCACACCAAACGGTTTATTTGTGAGTGTTTTCGTTTTTGTAATTTCTGCATCAAGAATATCAGGCGTCATGGCACCGCAGGCAACCACACCAAACCCACCAGCATTTGAAATTGACGCGACCAGATTTGCGTTTGAGACCCATGTCATAGCGCCTCCCAAAATAGCATGTTCGCATCCTAAAAAGTCACATCCCTTTTGCCATAGTTTTTTTAGTGTTTTATCTGCGGTAATAGTCATTTAATTCTCTCAATTCAGTGGTTCATTCACGTTGTTAACAATAAGCAAATCATGCAAAATACCTATCGCTTTTGTCATTTGATCATGCGCAATAACAAGGCTTAATTTAATGTCGGAGCGTGATGTCAAATATACATTAATTTGATGCGCACGCAATACGTTAAGCACACGCGGCTCAATTGTCAGATCATGCATTACGCCAACACCAATAATGGATATTTTAACGATATTGGGATCAATAGCAAGTGTATCAAAGCTTAATGTTGATTTTAGTTCGGTAAAAATTGATTTTGCGTGCTCAATGTCGGTTTTGTTAATGGTGAAATGCAATGTTTCTGGAAAGGGCTGCGTCTTCATATCTATGGCAATATTTGCGGCAGCGAGTGTGTTAATCACGTGATCAAATTGCTCAGCTGTGCCCGTTAAACTGATGTAAACCTCATTCAAACTATGGGCGATTCCATTTATTTTTTTTGTACTTTCTTCAGAAGTAATGCGGGTACCAGTCGCGGTGACAAAACTTGATCGCACATGAAGATCAACTTCGTGTTGCATACCAAGTTCAACACAACGTGCATGCAGGACTTTTGCGCCGTGGCTTGCAAGTACCAGCATTGCTGGATAACTAATCACATCAATTTTCTGTGCATTTGGCACAATGCGGGGGTCGGCAGTGTAAACACCTTCAACATCGGTATAGATGTAACATGAATCTGCATTCACGGCCGCAGCGAGCGCAACCGCTGTTATGTCAGACCCACCTCGACCCAGTGTTGTGATACGATTGCTTTGGGTAAGACCTTGAAAACCAGCAACAACTGGAATGATGCCATGCGCCAAACACGATTTTAAATGATCCGCCGATATATTTAGAATTTTAGCGTCGCCATGATTAGCATCTGTTTCAATGGCAATTTGCCATGCCAAAAAGGATTGCGCACTAAATTCACATTTTTGGAGTGCCAGCGCCATAAGGCCTGCTGTGATTTGTTCGCCGCTTGTTGTGACAACATCATGTTCAGGGGTATATTCTGTACTGAGTGTATTTGCATAACCCACTAACTGATTCGTCATACCAGCCATGGCGGATACAACAACGACTATTTCGTGTCCAGCATTGGCAAGCTCTACCACAATGCCAGCCGCACGCTGAATACGATCGATGTTTCCAACCGAAGTCCCGCCAAATTTTACAACGTATCGTGCCACAAAAATATCATATTTCAGTAATGCAGCCATTATGAATTAGGTTGCATGTAATTTCGAGAGAAAAAGTAATCAGGAGAACTCACTATTTATATAAAAACATCAGAAACACGCACCCAATCTTTATTTTTTCGTTGCGTATTTAAAAATATCTGTCATCATTGAACTGTATTATGATTTCGTATAAGAGAAAACAATGAGCATAAAATTTAACACATGGCAGTGGCGTTCGGTTTAACCAACACACCATCCTTGTGCTCAAATTTTAAGTTTATTGAAAGTTCTCATCATGAATGTTACACGTCAATTTTATAAATACCTTGCATTGCCTTTGCCCTTTATTTTAGTAGGCAGCAATTTCTCCTCTGTTTACGCAAATGCAATCCCTTCTCAAAAAGCGTCTTCCACCCAAAAGCCCTATAAGATTGCCGAAAAAATAGACGGTATCCTAAATGATTATCAATTGACCTTTGATATTGATCGTCGCTCTGTTGAGCAGGCGTTCCAACCGCCAAAAACTCAGCCCGCAATACCAACTGACGTCATTCGTAAAATCGTGTATTTTATCGAACACAATCTTCCCATTGATATCCGCATGGTTGGCTTTCCATTTAAGTCAATTAATCATAATCGCAAAGTTATTGCACAAAATGCAGATTTGGCAGAGCGACTCAGTTTGCAGTATTTACAGCGCATGCTGGATAAGATACGAGCCGTTTATCCAAAGGGTGCAACGATCACAATTCTATGTGATGGCATCGCGTTTGGTGACGTGCTTGGGGTTAGCAATGATCAAATTCATGCTTATGAGGATGCATTGCAAACGCTTTCTAAAGATCTCCCCGGGATACGCATTTTGGGATCGAAAGATTTAGGCTGCACCCCAGCAGATTTCAAGCAAGATGCAGCGAAAACAACCCCTACAGATAACGAATTAATGCTAAAGCGTATGGCGCTTGAATTGAATCAAAGTGCAGTCACAGATGACGTTATCACAAAAGCAAATCACATCAGCGCACGAAGCCAACACTTTGGTGCGTTTATTAAAGATAAATTTAAAGATCAAATATATATATCAGCTTCTGTTCATTTCCAACCGAGCACATCGAGTAAGCTCGGGCTCAAACTCTCCCCCGATTCATATATTACACCATGGCATGGCACCCTTGTAAAAGAGGCCGACGGTCGATGGCGCATCAGTCATCGTGAAGATATTGATCAAACAAAATATGTGCAAACAGGCACATACGTGAATCAATATTGGTGCGCCTTCTTTAAGGCCAGATAGCCACTTCACTTTCCCATTTTATCCATACCTATTTCACTTAATCCATAACGATTGAGCGAAATCCGTATAACTCTTCATTCGTTTTTGAAGAGAACACCATCACTTTGTCAATTTCATATTTTAAAAGGAATATTTTTATGAAAATTAAATTAAACTACACTAACAAGTCATTTGCAATTGCTTTGCTTATGACAACGCATATGGCAACTACACCTGTTTTTTGCATGGACGTTTTGCCAACATCAGAAACAATTCAAACAACGGCGACTCAGTCTATTGTAATGCCAGAGTGCATTCAAGACTCACGCATTGCATTTGATAATCTATCCTTGTCGGATAAAACAATTATTGCGAAGCATATTGAGTGCCTACCGCAACTAAAAGTAAGTGGCAACACTATAAAATCTTTAAGTGAATTCCTAAGAAATTGCATTAAAAACAAACCTCAAATGCCTTTTGAGGATTTAGTACAGCAAGCAATATCAACGGGAATACCACTGCAATGCATTATGCTGGGCTTTCCAGTCAAATCACAAAATGTGGATGAAGTCTACGATGAACGAGCTGGGTTGGGTGATCTGCTTAGCTTGATTACGCTGCGCCATGTTGCATTTGAAATTGGCAAAGTATATGGACCAGGAGCTAAATTTCGAATCGTAAGTGATTATGCTGCTTTGAAAGACATTGTATCACCAGAATCCGCAGGTATTTACCAGGCAGGCATTCAACATTTAGTTGATTTATTTCCAGGCACACTTGAATACGATAGAGATTTTCATGATGCAGATTTTACATATACCGTTTCGGATGTCACATTAAAAGATAAGCGCTATTCGCTAGCTGGCAAGGCAAATGCTGAAAGAATTATGGTTGCCAAAGCAAAATCAGAGGGATTTAGCGCTTATATAACCGATAGTCTAAAAGATACACCCCACCTTCGATTTTCAGTGCATCACTATAAAAATGGAGAATCCAACAAACTTACATTGCCGTTTATGGGTAAAAAACTAGGCACACCATGCCATCATGTGTGTCTAGTTGATGCGGAATCTAAAAGCATACTTACCAAATACAAAACGCAAGAAGGTCGTGCTGTTGGAGAAATGAAGGTAATGGAACTGCCAACTATAGATGGGCATATAATTCCGTTAACCTACTTTAAAGTTTAAAGGGACGGTATCACAAAGCCACTCTTTCCACCCCTTTAACTTTGTTAAATCCTGATCAATGGTGGCCATGGTGTCACTTTGGTCAGGTGTTTCATCCTTGAGCCAAACGCGAAGCCAATGATTGAAATAAATCGTATAGGTATGCAAACGTGCTTTGCTCGTCAGATCATCAGGCGCCAACTCCAACTGACAAAACATACGCGTCAAAAATCCACGTGCCATGGGGATTAAATCATTTAGCAGGCATGGGGATAATAACATGTCAGGACAAAGTCGATTAAGCGCATGTTTGTCAGGCACAAGTGCATCAAAAACAACCAGCGTTGCCTCTAACAGACGGTCATGAATTGGCAGCGTCGCCTCAATCGCCTCAATCTGCGGCGCTGTGAGAGCCTCAATGTAATAGACATAAGCCGTTAGTATTTCAGCAGATGCATCGCCAAGACCATCTAGCCCCATTGATTCAATTTCATTATGATCAAGTGGATTTTTCATAAAAATTACACAATGTATAAAAGGCTCTTCTTTTTGGATAGCCTTTATTAGCATTAAGTGCAAATCATATTTGCATTTTTTGCTAAAGATTTGTATCGTCATGGCATAGAAACAAAAAAGAGAAAGACTTATGGAAGAATCAGTTATTGGCGGCGTTTCAGGCGCAGAACTAAGACAATACATCGAACGAATTGAAAATCTTGAGCAAGAAAAAGCAGAGCTAGCCGAACAAATTCGTGATGTTTGCGCAGAAGCAAAAGCAGAAGGTTTTGATATTAAGATTTTGCGACAACTCATTCGCATGCGTAAAATGAAAAAAGAAGACTTGGCTGAACAAGAAGAGCTTTTAGAGCTCTATCGTCGCGCTCTTGGCGAGTAAGCGCAAAACTTTAAGCTATACTCTGTCATTCCCGCGAAGGCGGGAATCAAGTCTGCGCTTAATTCTATCAATCTTAAATTTATAATGATTTAGTTTATGATTTCTGGATCCCCGCCTTCGCGAGGATGACAAAATGCTGGGAAAAAATTAATGCTAAAACGACGCATTCCTGCTTTTAGCTTACTTGAAATAGCATTAGTTCTTTCAATTCTTGGCGTTATCTCAGCCTATGCAATTCCGGTGTTATTGCAAACCCGTGCCACGGCGAGATGGCGTGAAACAGATGCAAAAATTGAATCCGTAATATATGCATTGGCGGCATATGCGCAAACAGAACAACGGCTGCCTAATCCAACAGATCCAGCTGCGACAGGAGATGGCGCAGGAGACGAACAATCCGGCAGGACAACAGGCGTTTTGCCCTACCGAACACTTGGCTTACAAGCAAGTGACGTAAAAGATGGATTTCATCATTGGATTAGTTATTCAATTACGCCAGACTTAACGGCTGATATTAAAAGTATGCCCGTTCAAAGCACAGCGCGAAACCCAGCCGCAAGTCATCGCCCATTTGCCATTGAGACTCAAGACAGCGGCAATCCTATTTGCCACGTTCGTCCGCGTTTAGGTCAGCTTGACGTGCGTAATACAGAAGGTCGATCGATGTTAGAAATATCCAGGCAAAATGATTTTATTGCGTTCGTACTGATTAGTCATGGGCCTTCAGGCGCCGGAGCCTTTGACGACGCGGGGCAACGCAAGCCTGCTACCGGTGATAAGTTAAAGAATTTAGGCAGCTCGCCCTTTATTGATCGTCCTATAACAAAAGAATACGATGATCGTGTGCGCTGGATATCGCGTAATAATTTAATGGCGATGTATGCCAAACAGCCGTGCAAACCATTTAGCTGATTTTTTATTATCTTATTTCCTTTTACAGCGACCACTTGTGCATAATAATTAATAAAAAATTAACACAATTACACTAAGCTTTCCATGAAGGCAGGTGTTTATGAAAAAAATAGCTTTATTACTTTTTGGTTGTGTATTTTTAGTTTCTGGAAAATTTTTATTTGATTGGCATTCGGACAACGCCGAAGAATCACGCGAAAACCCAGGCTATTTATCACAAAGTTATATTGATCTTAACCCATTGATGACGGATTTTTATCAGCTAACCATGTCTTCCGTTTACTTCTCAACAGGCAGAAAAGATGAAGAAGCAACATTCTATATGTTCTGGCGGAAACCTCCATTTGGTGGCAGATACGCAGTTGCCGTTGGCCTTGAAGGTGTTGTTGACTTTCTAAAAAACTTCCGCTTTGATTCTGAAAGCATTGCTTATCTTAAGACGCTAAAAGATAAAAATGGTAAGCTTATGTTTAAAGAGGATTTTTTAACGTACCTTAGCACGCTCGAATTAGACTTGGACGTTGATGCTGTTCCTGAAGGAACGGTAGTATTGGGACAAAATCCTGTGATTCGTATTTCAGGTCCATTGATTCAATGTCAATTGGTTGAAACAGCGATTCTTAATATTATGAATGCGAATTCAATTGTTGCCACGCGTGCCGCCCGTTTATCAACAATATTAAATAAACATGGTGCAGCAGCGGCTGACTTTTCATTAAGAAGGGCGCCATCCTTAGATTTATCTGTTCCGCGTGCAGCTTATATTGGGGGCGTCCTTGCAACGTCAAACATTGATGCAGGCATGAAACTGGGAATTCCGGTGACAGGCACAATGGCACATAGCTTTGTAACAAGCTTTCAACAACCAGGATTGTCAAATTCTGATGTAGAACGCTTAGCATTCCGTACATACTTAAAAGAAATGCCTGGAAATAGTGTGCTGTTGGTCGATACATTTAATGCAAAGCAAGGTATTATGAATGCCATTGAAGTCTCGATAGAAATGAAAAACCCACTGAATGGGGTGCGTCTTGATTCCGGTGATTTGTATAAATTATCGTGGTTTGCGCATGAAAAAATTGAACAGGCAAAGAAACAATATCCAGAGCTATTTAAGGATACTCAAATATTTCTAACCGATGGGCTGGATGAAAATAAAATTGAAGGATTCTTTGCGCGAAGCCAAAAGGAGAAAGGTCAAGAGTTTCCTGCAAAACGATATGGCATTGGTACAAATCTAGGCAACCCTGGCCCCTTAAGTGGCGGTGTTTATAAGCTGTCGGCATTCCGTGCAAAGGCAGGTCAGCCAATGGTGCCAACAATGAAACTTTCAGGAAAAAAACATAATCCGAAGAATTTATTAGGTGAAAAATCATCTCTTCCTGGGGAAAAGCTTGATACACTTCGCTTGTTTGATGCGAGTGGCCAGATTGTTGCGGAGGTCATTGTTGATTTATCACTTATGCATGAAGGCTTGTCTGAAGTTGATGCGCTTGTGAAAAACAAAAAAGCAGTTCGTATGAACC
Organism: uncultured Alphaproteobacteria bacterium; assembly: GCA_903861255.1. Classification (GTDB taxonomy): domain Bacteria; phylum Pseudomonadota; class Alphaproteobacteria; order Paracaedibacterales; family CAIOTO01; genus CAIOTO01. The sequence goes on from CAIOTO010000230.1 coordinate 19,813, forward strand.
AGAAAGGTCATGCACTGCAAGACTTGCCTGAATTCAAAACATCCATATTGCTGTTGAAACCAGTATTCAAACGTCAAGGCGCTGGAAAGCCGGCCTTGCTGCTGAGCGAAGAAGCAACTGCCGCAAAAAAGGATACATTAACAGATCTAAAAGCAATTAATGCATATGCGCAACAGCAAGTAGCGTCAATCCCAGAGGCACTTAAAAAACTATCGAAGCCTGGGAAAATTCCTTTGTTTATTTCACCAGGGATTTATGAGAATATAAAAAAGATCTCAGAAAAGAACAACAAGTAACCCTTATTTTGTTCTTATACGCAGTAAAAATGATTTTATAGGAACGAATATGACAATGACTGCTAACAAAGTATTTTCTTACTTTGTATTTTTTGGCTTAATAATATTTACTAACAGCAGCGTTGAAGCAAAAAGTAAAATAGCAGCTTCAACGACTGCGAATCAAGAAGTCGTGCGTATTAAAGTTGCCAGTGTAAGCTTAAACCAAACAGTTTATGATTATGCACGCAACGTCGCCAATATTTTAAAAGCCATTGATCATGCGGTTAAAGATAATGTCGATGTGCTGGCACTTCAAGAACTGTGCCTCACAGGATACGCAGCGGATGATTATCATCAGTGGAATAAAAACAACGAAACCGTATGGCGACAAATTCAGCATATAGCTGCCTATGCAAAGGCAAGAAATCCCAATTTAATTATCTCTGTTGGTGCTCCATGGCATTATAGTGACAAAAAATTGTTAGCGAATGACCCGCTTTATAACATCAACAACCGTCCTTATAACGTTCAATTTGTTATCACGCATGGTCGTGTGGTAGCGATGGCTGCAAAATCAATTCTTGCGGATGGCCCAACTGAATATGAACCAAGACAATTTAATGCGTGGCCAATAACAAAAGGCACGATCATGGTGAAATTGCCTGATGGGTCCGAAGTGCCATTTGGCAAGCCTGTTGTTTCTTTTGGTGCTCTTAAAAAATATGCGACACTTTTTCATGAACAATGTGCTGAAGGCTGGCCAGGTATAAATGATGATTTAACAATTATCGTTAAAGAACAAGATGAGGCGCGTTATATTGCAACCTTGTCAAAGACAACTGATTTATCGCTTGTGTTAAACCCAAGTGCAAGTCGCCCGCAGCCTGCACTTAATAAGGAACAAATTCGTATTAAAGGACTTGCATTATCTGGCTCAACGTATGCTGGGGCATATGTGTATACAAACTACTTAGGATCTGAATCAGCTATTTACGCAGCTGAGGGTAGTCAGATTTATGCACAAAACGGCAAGGTCATTCATCACGGGCAGCGTTATAATTTCAACGATGTTTCGTATAGCAGCACAGTTATGGAACTGCCATATGCGTTAAAAGGGAAATCACACACACAAATAGAGCATTCGTTTATTAATCACGCTCTGGAAAACAAAAGTGAAGAAGCAGATTTTGAGCAAGTCAAAGGTGATGATTTAGTTCATGAAGAGTTTATGCGATCGATCGCATTGTGGTTGCGTGATTATTTGGCAAAGCAGTCATGGCCAGCGCAAGGATATCTAATATCATTATCTGGTGGTGCTGACTCTGGGTATGGCGCTGTTGCACTTGCGATGATGCTTGAATTAGACGTAAAACAAGAAGGTGTCGTCGGGTTCTTTAAGCGTTTCCCGCAGTTAAAATGTAAGGATGAGGCGCTTAGAATTTTTGAAAAGGAAGGTGCTGAGGCTGCACTGGATTACATCAAAAAAAATTTACTGGCCTTTATTTACCTGCCGACAGAAAACAGTGGATCTATTACCCTTAATGCGGCGCGCACCCTTATAGAAGGCGGCGTGCTGCCTGATGGCACCAAAGTTAAAGGTATAGGCGGAACATTCACCGTTCATAACGTGCAGCGTTGTTTGGATGAATATATTATCACTCACGCTTCTATTGATATGCAAAAAACTATTAAAGACGCTGAAGCGGATAAAAGCCACGGCGGATTTAAAAGCTGGATTGTGAAGCAAGTATCCAAACTGCCGGGCTTAAGCAGTGTCTATTCAGGATGGATGGAAAAAAAGATAAAAGAAGAAGTGCTGAGGTATGTGAATGCAGAGCCCGGATCTAAGCCTGTTTTGCCTAGCTATATTCAAAAAAATTGTATCAGGCCAATACCAACGTGGTCTAATCCAAAAGACGATTTGACTATGCAAAACTATCAAGCGCGCACACGTCTTGTGGTGCCATGGGCGATTGCGAACCAGGAAGGTAAAATTCCACTTGTGACATCCAATGCATCCGAAGCGGCATTGGGATACACAACGGCAGGCGGCGATATGCACATGGGCGGCGTGAATCCAATTGGTGGCATTCCAAAATCAACGATTAAAAAGTCACTCGTGTATTTTGAAAAGCGTGGCCTTGCTGGACTAAAGCCGATACCAGCGCTGCATTACATCAACGTACAGGAACCGACAGCAGAATTACGCAAAGCTGACCCAACGAAGCCTGCACAAACAGACGAAGGTGATTAGGATTTACCTACGCGCAATCCGAGCAGTTAGAGCGCGTTGTTATTACTAAACGAAATACACCAACAGAAGCATTTGCCATTTTTGAGAAAATGGAAGGAATGCCGCATGATCCTGTTGAATTGAGAGCATTGCTGGTGAAGTTTTGTGATAAGCGTTGGGCGCCCGCACAATTTAAGCGTGTGATGGGAACATTGGCGCCCTATCTGGGGGATAACTTTGATCCACACGCAAGTGTCAGGACAACAGTTTTGGGTGATCATTTCAAAACAGGTTTGGCATTATTAACGCTTGATATTCTTGTTAAGAATATGGGTGGTGCGGATGCATTTAAAAAGGCACTGGATATTTCTGTCGATGACGCACGCGGAATCGTTGAACGGTCAAACGCGATCAAGAAGGAATTCACAAATGTTGATTGCCCGTTGCTTACGATGAAAAGCGATGCGATTAAAGACAGTTCGTTTGCGAAAATGTTGAAGACAGAATCTGTTAGGTAATATCTTTTCCCAGAATAAATTAGCGCGATCTCATTCACTCAACCTCTCCGTCATCACGAGGAACCGCAGGTAACGTGGTGATCCAGAAAAAAGGACAACTGGATGGCCACGCCGCTTTGCGGACTCGCCATGACGGCAGCACATTCATTTAATCATTTTAAAATTGAATGGCCATATCCCAATCATTAATGAATTATTAACCGCTTACAATCGATAATAAGGAGAGTTTTACGTAAAAGTTTATTAAAATTTAATGTGCATTATTTTTTGTTATACATTTTTGCTATTGCTGTTACGCTTATTTAAAGTAAATTTTGCACGTACGAATTTCGCTAAAATATATATAAACACAATGTCTTTCAATGCGTTTATTATTTTGGCGGCACTGTTTGGGATAACCTCTCAGGGTTGGGGCACGACATTGAATTTGCCATCAGGCGCTGGTGGCACCCCAAATGCGACATCGTGGGGAACAAGCGGTGCTGTGGGCACAGCAGCAGGCAATGCCATTGCGACGGCAAGTGGCGGAGGAACAGCTGCCACATTTAGTGTTGCTTCCTCTGTATATACTCTTAATACGACTGCATACTTTGATATTAATGCATTGAGTGCCAGTTCATTCACAATCGGCTCAACAGATCAGGCCATTGATCTTAATGGGAATAATTTTACCGTTAATGAAACGTCAGGGAAAACTGTTACGTTTGGTGCGAAACTTAGTAATGGGATATTAAGCACATCACCTCATAGCGGCGGACTTACTGTTCAGGGTGGCGGTTCTGTGTTGTTTGATAATACCAATGGTCAATACACATCAGGCATGGATCTTGGAGCCCTTTATATTGACGGATCAACAGTCACTTTGCCAGCCTCAAGTACGTTTGGAGCAGTCCTAAATAATGGCAGTGGCACTTCTTATTCATCGATTTCCCTCAACACTACATCAACATTAGTTTTATCGAACAGCACTTCTATTGGCTCGAGATCTAGCGGAATCAGTGTTCCTATTTCTTTTGACACATCAAGCCCAACCATCCAATTGGCGAGTGGCGCTACAGCTAACATAACGCCTAAGTTCAATACTGGTGTTCACCTTGATGGTACTTTTAGCGATGATGGCGCTGGCAATATGGTGCCTAATACAATGCCTGATATACTCAATATCAACACGAATGGCGGCACGCTAAATATGTATGGCAATATAGGAACTGGCGTCACGCTTAAAGTGAATGACACGACGGGAAACGGTACGCTTAATTTATATGGCGCAAAAACTTATAGTGGCGTATCCGCCGGAGGGGGTGATTATGTTGGTAGTAATTTAAATATCTACTCTGGCACGGTAAATCTTTATTTGGATCCGGACGGTCAATCTCTTCTTGGTATTACCATGATGGGTGGCACAGTTACTGGATCAGCGTACTTAGGTTTAGATGCCACACTATCTGGCGCATCAAAAATGGTGGCTACAAGAATTACAATGAATAATCTTAATATGTCAGGATCATCCAGAGTATCTGGAAGGATTTTAATAAGTGGTGACCTTAATCTAAATGATAGCGCTGTTTTTGCACCATCAATAACTACAGACACTTCTAATCCAACAGCAGTAGTTTATGGCAACATGAATATTTCAGGAACACCACACTATGTTGTTAGCTATGATGGGACTAATAGTAGCCTTATTCAAGTGAGCAGCAACTTGGATGCATCTAATCTTCAGGTTGATTTATTACTTGCGGCTGGCACGTATTCTTCCGGAAACACTTATACAAAAACCATTTTGACCTCTGCAGGCCTTACCGCACCAACAGCAGATCCAACGTGGAATATAGACGGGGTATTTATTGACCCAGCCAAGACAATACCTGCAACCGGTGATGAAGTAGATCTATCCTTGACATCAGATGGTTCTAATTTAACCCTTGCTCTCACAATTCATAAAACGTTGTACGTCAATACACCTGTGACCACTCACTATGTTGCACCTCCATCCACCACATCCGCGCCATCCACATTGATTGATACAGCAGCAATAATCAACGCAACGTTTAGCAATGCCTCTAGCTCGAGCGATGCCATGATGCAAGGCACCAGTGATGGATTCCGATTTACAAACACATCTGCGAATCCTTTGTTGCCACGTGTCAGCCAACCTAACAATAACGCCTCACTGCTTGAAAATATTATCCGTGCAAGCGAAACTAGTGGTCCTGTTAGCTTTTCTCGTAATGAAACGCGGCTTTGGATAACGCCTTACACATCACGATCACGGGTGAATAATGCAGGAACGAGTATAGGTCAACAGGGATGGAGCGGTGGATCGCTGGTTGGATTTGAAAAACGCGATCGCAAAAATATTTGGACGGTGGGTGCGCTGAGTGGCCTAACGCTCTCTAGGTTCCATAATAATGGTGATCCTGACACGCATTCAAAGGCGAAAGGCTATGTTGTGGGGGCGTACAATACGCTGAAATACACGGATAACAAGGATGCGGGGAACTTTGGGCATGAAGTACTAATTTCGCGTATAACCAATTTGAATGACATGCAACGTCGGGGTGAGCAAAACAAGGTCACGTATTTTGCAAAGGCAGCGAATAAATCTGTTACCAATCTTGGTAATGCACAGTTGAATTATATTTTCAATTTGCAAAAGGCGGTTACCTGTCGCTTTAGCCTTGGTGGAACATATACGGATGAAAACGAAGGTGCCTATACAGAAACGAATGCAGGCACGCTTGGTAATCGGGTGAGCGGTAAAAACACAAAGGCAGGCGAGATTTATTTCGGTCCAGGGCTGCGCCACATTTGGAAAGATGGTCCGCGCACGTATCGTTTGACGGGTGTATATGAATATGGCGTGAATGTTTATAACAAGGGCACTACGCAAACAACGACAACACTGGCTGCGACTCCGCAAGTGCTGACCAATGCGCCAAGTGCCGGTGAGAATAAGCATTACTTTCAACTGAATGGATCGTATTTAAACAGGGAAACCGGGCTTAAATTCTCTGGCGCATATTCAGGTACGTTTTATAAAGATACGCAAAATCATACGTTTACACTAAAGGTTGAAAAACGGTTTTAAGAAAGTTAAGTGCTAAAATCATGAGATGGTTTTGACCTGTCATTTAAATTTTCTTTTTTAACGTAAAGATGGTATGATTCACTGGTTTTAATTTAATTTTGAGTATTGAATATTGACTGCTGATGTTCGCTGGATACAACGATTTAATCATTTTAAAAAAGCACTCGGTCAGTTAAAAGAGGCTGTTGAATTGAGCCACGCACGGCCACTTTCTTCTATTGAAACGCAAGGGTTAATTAAAGTTTTTGAGTTCACACATGAACTTGCCTGGAATGTGATGAAGGATTTTTTTGTATATCAAGGCAATACAAGCATTATGGGATCACGTGACGCCACACGAGAGGCTTTCCAAAACAATTTAATTGATGATGGTTACAATTGGATGGAAATGATTAAAAGTCGAAATCAAACATCACATACGTATAATGAAGATACGGCGGCTAAAATTTCAAAAAACATCGTCGCTGTTTATTTTGAACTTTTCCAAACGTTTCTCTGCAAACTAGACGAGCTTGCGCATGACGGATAATTTTGGTCTCAGTAAAAGAACAATAGAAAGTCTGAATGCCATTTTTGCAAAATACCCAGAAATCAAACACGTTATTATTTATGGATCGAGAGCAAAAGGGAATTACAGGAAGGGCTCAGATATTGATTTGGCCCTCAAAGGAGACGGCATTCCATTCTCCCTTCTGCTAAAAATTGAGAATGAAATAGAAGAGCTGTTATTACCTTATAAAATCGATTTATCCATTTACGACAAAATTGATAGCATTGATGTTAAAGAGCATATCTGCCGTGTAGGGAAAATTTTTGGATAAAGAATGTTGCAAGGCAGTATACGTTCGAAGTTAATAATACCACGTGATTAATTCTATAGAATTAGCTATGATGTTACTTGCATCCATTTAATGCTTGCACAACACTTAAAAACAATAACGTGGTTTTCAATGACATCTGATATTCTTGATCATACTCCGGCCGATTCTGGCCTGCCTCCTGTGGTTGCTGAGGTTGCGCCCGCAACCGTTCACACTCCCATGATGCAGCAATATTGGGACATGAAACAACGGCACCCGACTGAGCTTTTGTTCTATCGCATGGGCGATTTTTACGAAATGTTTTATGACGATGCCGTGGTGGCTGCGCGCGATTTAGATATTGCACTGACCAAACGCGGTAAAACAGATGGCGAAGATATCCCCATGTGCGGTGTGCCATTTCATGCATACGAGAATTACCTGGCGCGTTTGATTCAAAAAGGGCACAGGGTTGCCATTTGCGAACAGATGGAATCACCCGAAGAAGCTAAAAAACGCGGGGCAAAAGGCCCATTATTGCGCGATGTGGTGCGTATTGTGACGCCAGGAACGCTTACCGAAGAAACGTTGCTTCCGGCACGTCAGAATAATTATTTAGTGGCGATTTCTCCGCTTGTGAAATCAAACCTTGGTATTTCGATTATTGATATTTCCACTGGGGAATTCATGCTGGAGCCCTGCACGCCCGCTGATCTTGCAACCACACTTGCGCGTCTTGATCCATCAGAAATTCTAATTCCTGATACGCACCTTAACCCAGGCGAATTGTTTGACACGCTGCTACCGTGGCGCCGAAAATGCACCCCCCTACCCCTCGTGCGTTTTAGTCATGCGAATTGCGTTGAACGATTAATGACGTTTTTCTCTACCAAGACGTTAGAGGTTTTTGGGCAAATTCCTGATGAATGTTTAATGGCGGCGGGTGTCGCGCTGGATTATCTTTATCTCACACAAAAAGAAGCATTGCCACGTTTGGCCTATCCGCGTTTTGTGCAGAAATCAGAATCGCTTATTATTGATGCAGCAACGCGTAAAAGTTTAGAACTAACGCATACGCAGAGCGGGCAATTTCAGGGTTCATTGTTGTATGCCATTGATCGTACGTTAACCCCTATGGGTGCGCGTTTGTTGATACGGCATTTATCATCACCATTGATTGATCCGATTGCTATTCATCAGCGACAGGATAAAGTAACTTACTTTTATGATGCAGAGAACATTCGCAAAGATGTGCGATCGCTCCTGGCAAAATGTCCGGACGCGGAACGTGCACTTGGGCGTCTTCTCATGAATCGCGGCGGTCCCCGTGATGTTGGGCTCGTCAGACAAGCATTGATTCAAGGAGAGCAGCTCAGTCATTTCTTAGATGAAACGCCGTCTTTCTCTGAAAATTGGAAAGATGCGCTCACGTGTAACCCAGATACACTTGTCTTGTTGACAGCGGCATTTCACGAAGAACAACTCCCGCTGCTTGCACGTGATGGCGGCTTTATTGCGGATGGCTATTCGCCTGATCTTGATCGTGTGCGACATGTGCGTGCAAACGGAAAATCAATGATTGATGCGCTGCAACAGCGATACGCCTTGGAAACGTCCATCACAACGCTTAAAATTCGCCATAACCATGTGTTGGGCTATCATATCGAGGTAAGCCCAAGCCACAACACGAAAGTGCCCGATTTTTTTATTCACAGGCAAACACTCTCGACCAGCTATCGCTATACTACTATTGAGCTTGCGAAACTTGAACAAGATTTAAATCAAGCAGAAGCGTCGGCACTATCGATTGAGCTGACGTTGTATGAAAGCCTGATGGAAGAGCTTGCACTGGCTGAAGTCTCACTTAAAAAAACATTGCGTGCTTTAGCTGATATTGATGTAGCAGCAGCGGCGGCTGAACTTGCGGTTGCTGAACGATACACAGCGCCTGTGATTGATAATTCAAATGTGATTCATATTGAAAGCGGCCGGCACCCAGTGGTGGAACAAGTTTTGAAAAATGGCGTTTCAGCGTCACCATTTACTGCGAATAATTGCATGGTCACTGATTTAAAGCGTTTTTGGTTGATGACGGGCCCTAACATGGGCGGGAAAAGTACGTATCTGCGGCAGAATGCATTAATCATTATTATGGCGCAAATGGGCATGTATGTACCCGCGGAATCTGCCCGTATTGGATTTGTTGATCGCATTTTTAGCCGTGTTGGTGCATCGGATGATTTGGCCGCGGGGCGATCAACCTTTATGGTTGAAATGGTGGAAACAGCCGCGATTTTGCATCAAGCAACAGATCGATCCTTTGTGATTTTAGATGAAATCGGACGTGGAACAGCGACGTATGACGGTCTTGCGATCGCATGGGCGGTATCGGAACATTTGCATAATGAAATCAAATGCCGGGCGATTTTTGCAACGCATTATCATGAATTGACAAAACTGCTAGATACATTGCCAATGATGGCTTGTTTGACGGTTAAGGTCGAGGAATGGCAAAATCAAATTGTGTTTTTGCATAAAGTGATTGAAGGCGTGGCTGACAGATCTTATGGTGTGCATGTGGCAGCGCTTGCTGGGTTGCCAAAGACAGTGGTAAAACGCGCAGAAACTGTTTTGCGTGGGTTAGAGAAAGCGAAGAAAGACAAGCAGGCTAAAGCAGTATCTGATAAAACAGAAGAAGCACCTGAGCAGAAAAGACAACTTAAGTTGGTGTTTTAACGTTTTACCCATTGTCGTGCAGTATGCAGTTTCTACCTTTGCAAAGATAAAGGCAAATTAATAAAATTTTCATCCTGTGTCATCATCAAGCCATGCCCGATAATGACACAATTGGGTTTTTGAAAAATTATTTCTTTGGGCCTAGCCCACAATCAGCAAAGAACACGTACCCGCGTGACTTGGGGTCATCTTCATCTACTTCCACTATTATTTCACCTTTAGAATTTGCATATTTTGGCGGACATAGCCCTTGCAAACCAGATTGACCTAGCGCATTAATAGCATCTGTTACGCCTGGAAGTTTGCACGATTGATTGTTTGCCATTGATTTTTCCCACTTGGCCATATAAGGGCTGCTAGCAGAAATACGTTTTACACAATCATACGTTCCTCCAACTGTGTCACACACAGTTGACTGGATTTTATTGCTTTTTGGCTTCCAGTTTTTTCCTCCGGAGCCCATCATTTTTCGTTGGCAGTGCGTAATTAAGAATTGCACTGAAAAATCCCAATTTGTAGTAACCGTGGCTGGATCCTTTACACATGCAAGTTCACTTTCAGAAATATCATCAGTTGCTTGGCCTTTATAAGGTTGAGAGCATACGTCAGATCCTTCAACTATGCTGTCATTTGCAATAGAAACTAAAATGAAACCTATTAATAGCCTTATTAAACGTGTTGTGTTCATAACTTAAACCCCATAATGTTTATTAAAAACATTGTATGTTATAAATAATTAATAATAACTTAATAATTGAAATTTACAATATATTTCAATTTATTTCTTGGTAAAATTTAATAGTAGATGAAGCTGAATTTGGTGTTTTAGAGTTTTATCTATTGTCACATTTTGTCACACACAAGTGCTGTAATTTCAGCTATCTTAAGTCTGAACTCAATCAATAAAAAAAGAGAACAATATATGTGCGGCATTATCGGAATCATCAGTCAAAACGACGTCAGCGAGCGCTTGCTCGATGGCCTTAAGCGTCTTGAGTATCGCGGGTATGATTCGGCAGGAATTGCAACGTTAGCGGCAGACGGTGAAATTGATCGCCGGCGCGCTGAAGGTAAGCTTGAAAAGCTTGCAGATGTGCTAGCTACGCGTCCCCTTGCAGGCGTAATCGGCATTGGTCATACACGCTGGGCAACGCATGGTGGTATAACGAAGAATAACGCTCACCCTATGGCGAATGATACGGTTGCGGTTGTTCATAATGGGATCATCGAAAATTTCGCATCACTTAAAGAAATGCTGCAGCAACGCGGCGCAGTCTTTACCAGTGACACGGATACCGAAGTTGTTATGCACCTTGTGTCAATGCATATGCAAGAAGGACTAACGCCACTTGAGGCCGTTCAAAAGACATTGTCGCAAGTGCGTGGAGCATTTGCGCTTGCGTTTTTGTTCAAAGCTCAACCACATATGTTGATCGCTGCTCGTCGTGGTAGTCCGCTTGTGTTGGGCATTACAGAATCAGAACTATTCATTGGATCCGATGCCATTGCGCTTGCGCCGTGGGTTCGAACGCTTTGCTACCTTGAAGAAGGTGATGTTGCAACTTTGACTCTGCATGGTGATAATGCTGAGGTTTCAATTTTGAACGAAGATGGAATAGCCGTAGAGCGTCCGCTGCGTCAAACAAACATCACCGCTGATGCAATTAGCAAAGGTGCCTTTACGCACTATATGCTGAAAGAGATTTTTGAACAGCCATTAACCGTTAGCGATACGCTACAATCACTCATTTCGGTTGAGGATGAATCATTTCATGCGCCTTTGTTGGCACTTAATAAACCATTTTCTAAGATTCGTATTATTGCGTGCGGCACATCGTATTACGCAGGTCTTGTGGCAAAATATTGGTTTGAAAAGTTAGCGCGGGTGCATGTGGATGTTGAAATTGCATCTGAATTTCGTTATCGATCCCCTGTGTTTGATGGTGACACATTGAATTTTTTCATTACGCAATCGGGTGAAACGATTGATACATTAGCGGCGTTGACGTTGGTTAAGCAGCAAGGCGAAACATGTGTTGCGATTGTGAATGTAGCAGAAAGTTCTATTGCACGTGCATCAGATCATGTGATTCAAACAATGGCAGGACCTGAAATTGGTGTGGCGAGCACGAAAGCATTTACAGCTCAGCTTGTTGTGCTGGCTGCGTTGTGTTTAAAATTTGCGAAAGAACGTAATGCAATATCGCCTCATGAGTGGACAAACTTTTTTCAATCAATTGCACAAATCCCAGGACACATTAGTGAGTTATTGCGCAATGACGGCGTGTATCATCAGCTGGCAGCACATTTATGCCAGGTGCACCATACGTTGTATTTAGGGCGTGGTGCTAATTTCCCGATCGCACTTGAAGGCGCACTGAAACTTAAAGAAATTTCATACATCCATGCTGAAGGATATCCTGCAGGTGAACTTAAGCATGGCCCCATTGCGTTGATTGATTCAAAAATGCCCGTAATTGTTATCGCGCCGCATGATGAATGGTTTGAAAAAACGCTATCGAATGTGCAGGAAGTATTGGCACGTTGCGCCCAGGTAATTGTGTTTACGGATGCAAAAGGTGCGGCAGCAATTGAAGCGCAAACCAAAACAATGCCGTGTTATCGTATTGTGATATTGCCTGAATCTAATATGTTGACGGCTCCGCTTTTGTATACGATTTCGATTCAGTTGTTGGCGTATTATACAGCGCACATGAAGGGAACTGATGTGGATCAGCCAAGGAATCTAGCGAAGTCTGTAACCGTTGAGTAATCTCTACCTAAATACGTTTTGATTATTGCAGCGCTCTTCTGGTTTCTCGGTGCTCATTTACATTAGTAAACTCCGCGCCTCGAACCATCCATCACTTAATACTCACAACGTATTTAGGCAGATCTTTGGATGCTAATTAAGCATTTTGATCCGATCTAATACACAAATGATCTCAGCATTTGCATGAACTTACTGTTATAACCCCATTGTGATATTTTGAAGCAACCAAGAATATCTGGAATCAATGAAAACATGCGCTGGTGGGGGTGCCTGTGCACGTTCTTAACAATACCATCAAGGTCATCACTTGTTATATAAGTGATTCCATCAGGCTTTTTTTGAGTCGCAACAAACAAAAGTGCTTGGTCGTGTGAATGCCCTTTGAACTTTGGATGTTGCTTTTGACCGTCAAGTAGCTGATCGGTGAGTGCGTCTTTATTTTCACATAAATTGAGCCATGTTTGAACAAAAGCGCGACCGCGTTCTGTGTTTCGCACAACAAGGAATGCGCCTCATAGCGCGTGGTGAGGCTCAAGGCTATTAGGGACAATGCCATTTAAAGCAAGCGCTTCACTCTTAATCGTTTGAAAAGCCATATTGAAATTATTTTTCCGTTTGCTGCCGTCTTGTAATAGCAAAATATCAGTTTTTGAATCATTAAGTTTACGCACAAAAGGTTCTATAGAACTTTTAAAGATAACGGGTGAATCCGCATAAAAAACGATTGAACCCTCGGGGAGTTCTTTGAGCGCTTTCAGCAGAACATACGGTTTCCAAAGCCAGTAACCAGACCCTTTTTTTTGATCAAGTATTTCTTTGTTTTTCGCATAAAATGCGGCGTCGATATCTTTACGATGATACTGAAAGAAACGATCAAAACCGCGATTAAATGCTGAAAACGTTTGCGCGTTCTGGTTTTGATAAAAAACAGAATCACCATCTGCGTATGAAATGCATGCGATCGGGGCTGAATTTAGCGTCTTCATTTTGTCAATGTTAACAGGAGCAAGCGAGATATCACTTTTATTTAGGATATAAATTTGTTCAGCCACATTTAGAAAAATGTATAAACAGAAAAAAACAACCACATAGCGATACATTTTTGCGAACACAGATTTGCCTCTTTTATTATTAGCTTGTTCGTCATTGCGAGGAGTCGAAGACGACGTGGCAATCGAAGATACTGGATCACCACACTTGCTTCCCACGTTCGTGAAGACAGCGGACCTTTACAATAGCTGTTTTTAATTAATGAACACTGGGCAGCCTTTATGAAACAGTAAAGATCTCAACACCAGTTGCTGTTACACCAAGTGTGTGTTCGAACTGCGCCGATAAAGACCGGTCACGCGTTACGGCTGTCCAACCATCATCCAGCATTTTAACCTGGTATTTTCCTGCATTAATCATTGGTTCAATGGTAAAGAACATGCCCTCTTTCAGAACAATTCCCTCGCCTGGCTTGCCATAATGCACAACACTCGGTGCACCATGGAATGCACGACCTAGTCCGTGCCCACAAAAATCACGAACAACAGAAAAACTGTTTTTCTCAGCATGTGATTGAATGGCATGACCTATATCGCCTAGGGTAGCGCCAGGCTTCACCACATCAATGGCACGCATTAAGCACTCATAGGTCACGTTGACAAGCTTTTCAGCGCGTAGGGGCACCTTTCCGATGCTGAACATACGGCTTGTGTCGCCATGCCAACCATCAACAATCAATGTAACGTCAATATTAATGATGTCGCCTGTAACAAGTTGCTTTGCAGACGGAATACCGTGACAGACAACATGATTCACGGATGTGCAAATTGATTTTGGAAAGGGTATATGACCAAACGGTGCATAGCCAAGCGGCGCGGGGATCGCGTTATGCTCGAGTGTCCATGTATGACATATCGTGTTGAGCTCATCGGTAGTTATGCCCGCTTTTACAAATGGTGTGATATAATCCAACAATTGTGAGGCAAGTTTACCTGCTTTGCGCATACCTTCAAAGTCAGCAGGGCTGTGAATGATGATATCACCGTCACTTGGCTCTTCTTCATGGTGGCTATGTTTGCAATGCTCGCCATGCACGTGATGTTGTGGGTTGATCATATTCGCTCCTTAAATCATAAAAAACCCCGCAAACGATATCGTAGGCGGGGCTTGTGCGTTTTAATAATGCATTTCCCTAACACGGAAATAACAAACAGTAGTAATTAACGTGAATAAAATTCGACAACCAAATGTGGTTCCATTTGAACAGGGTATGGCACATCAGAAAGCTTTGGTGTACGAACAAACGTACCTTTCATCACTTTATGATCAACACTCATATATTCAGGGATATCACGTTCTGCAAGTTGATTTGCGCCCAATACAACCGCATTTTCTTTCATCGATGTCGTGATTGCAATTTCATCACCTTCTTTTACGAGGTATGAAGGAATGTTCACGCGCTTGCCATTTACAGAAATATGGCCATGGTTCACGATTTGACGTGCAGCAAACACAGTTGCTACAAATTTCATACGATACACAACAGCATCCAGACGGCGCTCGAGCAAACCAATCATGTTTTCTGACGTGTCACCTTTGCGGCGCACAGCTTCGTCATATACACGGCGGAATTGACGTTCACTGATGTTGCCATAGTAACCTTTTAGCTTTTGTTTCGCACGCAACTGAACACCATAGTCAGATGGCTTTGAACGTTGTTGTCCGTGTTGCCCAGGGCCGTAATTACGGCTGTTAAATGGGCTTTTTGCACGACCCCACAGGTTTACGCCCAAACGGCGGTCGATTTTGTGTTTTGCTGTGACTCGCTTTGTCATTGATAAGCCTTATCTCAAGTAATATATTTTCAAATAGAAGTTCCAAATTAATGACATGTTTTTTTAGTTTTGTCAATAGACCTGCTGCGTAAGTCGCATTAGCGCTAATTTTTACAGAAAAAAGTTTAAATTCTAAGGGAAATATAAGAAAGTAGGGAATCCAACGATCAAACCAGATTCCCCATGTCCCTAA
>CAIOTO010000231.1 GCA_903861255.1 uncultured Alphaproteobacteria bacterium
AACGTGCTATTGATCTTTCTATTCCTCTCAACACAACTATCACTAATTGGGGAAAAATATGCAGATCTTTGTCTGAGGCCTCCCGTAAAAGAAAACCTCAAATGGAAAAATATCACTCCTTAGGTTAGCGCTTATGGGGATTCCCCCTTTTCCTTATCTTTGTTTTATGGCATAGCTTAAACAGTATGTTTAAAAAGAATTTTCATGTCATTGCCAACTATTGTTAACAAGCCGTTTCAAATTGTATCGCCATTCTCACCTGCGGGTGATCAGCCAGCCGCTATTGCTGCGCTGATTGATGGTCTCAATCAGGGCGAGAAGAATCAGGTGCTGCTTGGTGTGACTGGATCGGGCAAAACGTTTACGATGGCGAATGTGATTCAGGCGGTTCAGCGCCCTGCGATTATTTTGGCGCCAAATAAAACGCTGGCGGCGCAGCTGTATGCCGAAATGCAAAGTTTTTTCCCACATAACGCGGTTGAATATTTTGTGTCGTACTATGATTATTATCAGCCAGAGGCGTATGTGGCGCGTTCTGACACGTTCATTGAAAAGACAGCTGCTATTAACGAACAGATCGATCGTATGCGCCATTCTGCCACGCGGGCATTGCTTGAACGATCTGATGTGATTGTAGTTGCGTCGGTATCATGTATTTACGGTATTGGCGGCGTCGAAACCTATAGCGAAATGGTGCTGGAGTTGCGCAAGGGTATGTCGATTGATCGCACCTCGCTGCTTCGGAAATTGACCGAACTGCAATACAAACGAAATGACATTGGTTTTGTGCGTGGTACGTTTCGGGTGCGCGGCGATATTTTGGATATTTTCCCATCACACTTTGATGAACGCGCGTGGAAGATTAGTTTCTTTGGGGACGATCTTGAAGAAATTGTTGAAATTGATGCGCTGACGGGTGAGCGTTTTGAAAAGCTGGATCGCGTTATTGTTTATCCGAACAGTCACTATGTAACGCCTGGGCGCACCATTCAGCAGGCAATTAAGCAAATTCAAAGCGATCTTATCATTCGATTGGCAGAGTTTCGGGCGGAGAATAAATTAGTAGAGGCGCAGCGTATCGAGCAACGTACTATGTTTGATCTTGAAATGATGGCCGCGACCGGTTCGTGTGCGGGTATTGAAAATTATTCGCGGTATTTGACGGGCAGGGCGCCTGGAACGGCTCCGCCAACGTTGTTTGAATATTTACCCAAAGATGCGCTGATGATTATTGACGAGAGTCACGTTGCTGTGTCGCAGTTGGGGGCGATGTATAAGGGTGACAAAGCGCGTAAAACGACATTGTCTGATTATGGATTTCGTTTGCCGTCGTGCAAGGATAACCGCCCGTTGATGTTCGAGGAATGGGAAGCGATGCGTCCGCAAACTGTGTTTGTATCAGCGACGCCGGGACCATTTGAGCTTGAGCAAACGCATGGTGTGTTTGTAGAACAATTGATTCGTCCGACAGGTTTGGTTGACCCTATGTGCGAGATTCACCCATGCGAGAATCAGGTGGATGATTTGATCCATGAATGTAAGGCGACGGTTGCGCAAGGGTATCGTATTTTGGTAACTACACTTACAAAACGGATGGCGGAATCGTTGACGGATTACTTGACTGAGGCGGGTCTTAAAACGTGCTATTTGCATTCGGATATTGATACGTTAGAGCGCATTCAGATTCTGCAGCAATTGCGCAAAGGAACGCATGACGTGTTGGTGGGGATTAACTTGCTGCGTGAAGGGTTGGATATTCCTGAATGTGGCTTGGTTGCGATTTTGGATGCCGATAAAGAAGGATTTTTAAGGTCGAAAACATCATTGATTCAAACCATTGGACGCGCTGCGCGAAATGTGGATGGACGCGTGATTTTGTATGCGGATAAGATGACAAAGTCGATGGAAGGCGCGTTGGCTGAAACGGATCGTCGCCGTGAAAAGCAGACTGAATATAACGTTGCACATGGCATTACGCCGCAATCGGTGCGCAAAGATCTGGCGCAATCGATGGATATGGATGGTGTGGGCGCTGCTGCTGAAAAGGCTGAAAAGTTACATATTGATATTACAAAAATTGCGAAGCAAATTGCGGATTTGGAAAAGAAGATGCGCAAAGCTGCCGGGGATTTGGATTTTGAAAAAGCCGCGCAGTTTAGGGATGAGTTGAAGCAGTTGCGGGAAATTCAGCTGACGTTGTGATACAAACTTCATTAAAGACTAGTTAGTGTGGCCTTCTATCTGCGCTTAGATAATATTCGCTTTATTGAGTAAAATTATTCAATTTGTATTTGTTGCGCCCTTTATTCCTAATGTTATTCATTGCCAACTTAGACCTAAATTGCTAAAGTGAATGTTGTTTAATATGACAGATTATTTTGCAAATATACCGTCATGGCGAGCTTAAAAGGTGTGACCATCCAGGGCTGTTAAAAAGCACATAGATTGCCACGCACAGCGAACAATGACGGCTCAGAAAATAATGAAAAAACGAAACCGGCACCAACCACAAGGAATAAATAAAAAAATATGACTAAAAAAATTATCGTACTGATGGGCGGCTGGTCAAACGAACGCGAAGTGTCTCTCACAACAGGAAAATCAATTGCGAAAGAGCTAAAAGAGCAAGGCTACGCTGTGTCAGAACTTGATGTGACACGTGACATTAATGCATTTGTAAATGCGATCCAAACAGTCAAGCCAGACGTGGTCTTTAACGCACTTCATGGTACAGGCGGCGAAGATGGTGTTATTCAGGGTGTACTTGATATGATGAAAATCCCGTATACACATTCAGGTGTAACAGCATCTGCTGTCGCAATGGACAAGATTTTGTCACGATTGATCTTTATCCAGGAAGGCATTCCTGTACCTGAATACAAAGTATTGTCGCTTAATGATTACAAAAATGGAGCACATCCATTTGCGTTTCCTTATGTGATTAAGCCTTTAAATGAAGGATCAAGTCGCGGCGTTTCAATCATCCGTGATGATGCTGATCGCAGTGAGGCAATGAAAGCCTGGGCATTTGGTGATCATGTAATTGCAGAAATTTATATTCCTGGGCGTGAAGTCAGCGTTGCTGTGGTAAATGGAAAAGCTATTGGCACCGTTGAAACATGCGCAAACGAGGCGTTTAAAGATCGTGGCTTTCGCGATTATGAATTAAAGTACACACCAGGATGCGAAACACACCTTGTGCCGGCGCCTGTAGGTGCTGAAACGGAAGCATTGCTTTTAGATTACACAGAACGTGCTCATAATGTGCTTGGCTGTAAAGGTGTCACACGAGCAGACTTTAGGATAAATGACGTAGTTACGCCGCATCAGATCGCGTTACTTGAACTGAATACACAGCCAGGATTCACGGCCATGTCTCTTGTGCCTGCGATTGCAAAACATCAGGGTATCAGCTTTGGTGCGCTGCTTAACACAATGATCGAGCACGCGACATGCGCCAGTTAAAAGCATCTTCAAAAGAAGGTGTTTCGGCTTCACGGCGCAAAAATTCCCCGCTTGAAAAGAAGTCTGCTTTTTTCTTAAGCACCGCCTTTCTTGACCGATTTTCGTTTGCAAATGCAAACCCAAAACACAATAGGACAGAACGCATTCGCGCGCAACGTAACCGAAGCCAAGTACGTAGTTGGTTTATGGCAGTCAGCTTGATTGTTATTGGTATTGCGACAGCTATCAGCATTGCGCTTGGCTTACCTCAAAAAGCCTATAATGCTACAAAAGACCGACTCGTTTTGTATTCAGGGAACATTGGACTTGATGTACGTGATGTTTTTGTGGAAGGGCGTAAAAATGCATCGCTTGATATTATTATGGCGGCAGCTCAAGTTAAAACAAAGACACCTATTCTGGCGTACGACATCGATGCTATTCGTGACAATTTGCTGAAGGTTGATTGGATTAAAACCGCGACCGTGCAGCGGCGCCTACCTAATCTGTTGTATATCAAACTTGTCGAGCGTCAACCCATTGCGCTTTGGCAGGGCCAGGGGCAGCACTATCTTGTTGATAAAGATGGTGTTGTTATTAAAAGCCCAATTCTTGATGCGTTTAAAACGCTTCCCATCGTTGCGGGGGTGAATGCACCTGCGCATACGCCGAAACTGCTTGATTTACTGGATAAGTTTATTACGGTTCGAAAACATCTGACAGCGATGATTCGTATTCGCGAGCGGCGTTGGGATTTAACTATTGATGGGACAATCACGATAAAGCTACCTGAAGAGGGCCTTGAAGATGCACTGGCGCGGCTGTCGATTTTGCTGGACGAACAAAAAATTACCCCAGGTGATGTGATATCTGTTGATTTGCGTTTGCCCAAACAGGTGATCATGCGATTGACGCCAGAGGCCGCTGTTCGCGTTAAGATTCGTGGCAAAGAAAAGGTTTAGTGCTTTTGTAAATGTCACCCCATTTTTTTAATTTTTAATTAATTGTGTAATTACATATTTTCTTTTTTTACTTATGACTTTTGGTCAATCCTATTCATCCAGGCGACGGCATTCATATCCTCTAAGAACCCCTCAAATGTTGAGGCGCACTTACCAAGTTGTTCGGGCACCCAATGATCGAATTCTTCACGACGAAAATTGGATAGCACATATCCCGTGACGGCATCTTTGTGCCCTGGATGGCCTATACCGATGCGCACACGCCAATAATCTTTACCAAGGCTCTGATCTAAGCTTTTAAGACCATTGTGGCCACCGTTGCCTCCACCGGACTTGATTTTGATGCGGCCAGGCTCTAAGTCAAGATCATCGTGAAACACAACAACGTGATCTAGGGGGATTTTATAAAAGGAAAGCAGCGGTGCAACACCGCGTACAGATAGATTCATGAATGTTTGGGGTTTGAGCAAAAAAATACGCTGCCCAGGCATTGAAACCTCAGACAGCGCTGCATTTGATTTAATTTTAAAGGCTGGTGCCGTTAAGTGATCTGCGATCACATCAATGGCCATAAAGCCGACATTATGACGGTTAAGTGAATAATTAGCGCCTGGATTTCCAAGACCGACGAATACCCAATCTGCCATGTTATTGTCCTTAGATCTTATGTTGCCTTATTTCATATTTTACACTTGGATTTAGAGCTCTTTAAGGCTCATCCAAAGACGTTTCTGCTGTAGTCACTGCTATATTAGCAAGATTAATCTTATCTAAAACAGCATCAATCTTGCTTGAAAACCTTCTTAACCCTGCTTCTACTGCCTTTAGCCCCACATCATCGAAATTTGATAATACATAAGCTGCTTTATTAACGCCACTCCCTGGGCTTCCTATGCCAATCCGCATACGCCAATAATTAAGACCAAGAGGCGCTTCTAAGCTTTGAACACCATTATGTAAACCCTTTACACCTGCAGGTAATCCTCCATGGCAAAGGGAAAAACGACCTAATTCTGAGTACATTTCATCATGAAACACGACAACACGATTGCTAGGAATTTTATAACAATTCAGCAAAGACTCCAAGTTTTGCCCAGAAAGATTCATATATGTTTGAGGCTTTACTAAAAGAATACGTTTCCCAGAATATAGATGTGCACTTTTTAATTCCAAGCCACTTCGTGGTGCTATTTGTGATGACCCAAAATTTGTTGCGATTGCATCAATAGCTATAAAGCCAGCGTTATGCAGATTCAATGAATACTGCTCACCTGGATTACCAAGGCCCACAAACATCCAATCATATCGTGCCTCAGAGGATCTTTCAGCACCTAGGGTGGCAAAAGTTCCATCAGTTTTTGCTGCCGGCGCCTCAAGCGGTTTATGAACATTGATTGTGCCTAAAATTTCACCAACATTAGTTACTAAATGATCTCGCGCTGCCTTCCATTGAATCAATTCTGCTTCAGTAAAAGGTGAATGCGCAAAGTCTTTTTTTTTAACCCCATCTGGCTTGGGACCTATACCAATTCGCACACGCGGGGTATCTATATTAAAAAAATGATATGAGTGTTTAAAGTGAGTGTGGCTTTGGTCATTACATTGGATATCATATTCGCCAACTGCCAAAGTCATTTCAGGATGAAACACAACAACACGATTACTTGGTATACCATGCCCTTCCATCCACTGCTTTAAGCTTGTTAACAAAGCATCATTTTTTTCAACACGCCAGTATGATTTTACTAAAAGAACCTTTTGTCCATCACCTAAGGTCACAAACGATAAGTCAGGCGACTCAGTAAAAGCACTCTGTGGCGGGTCCAGTTTTTCAGCAATTGCATCCATGGCCATACGGGCTACATTATAACGCGGCTCGTCACCGCCGCAACCAAGACCGATGAATACCCAATCGGCTTTTGCGGTTTTTCTAAGAAAATCTTGAGGAGATTCAGCTGATTTTGCCGATGTAATACTTAGGCTTAAACTAAGCAATATAAAAACAAAAATACGATAAGCAGTTTGTTCCATTTTCATCAACAAAATTCCTTATGACTGTCATTTAAACAAAAACGCCCCAGTGAAATATCGCTGAGGCGCTGCTGGAATCAAAAATTAAGAAGAAAGATTCTACGCTTCTTCTTTTTCTGCGTCCTTAGCTCCGCCAACAAGCGTAGCAATCACGTGATCGCGTGCTGCATTTGCAGGCTTAACATTTGCAGGAAGCTTTACGTCATCAAGAACAACGCTGCCGTGCATATCAAGTTTAATTAAATCAATCGTGATCGATTCAGGGATTTCTGTTGGTGAACACGTAACCTCGAGTTTGTGCGCAATCACGTTCAATGTACCGCCGCGCTTTACGCCAGGTGCTTTTTCTTAATTGATAAAATGAATTGGAACATGTACACGAACACGTGAATCTTTGTCCACACGTTGGAAATCAACATGCAATACAACATCAGTTACAGGGTGCAATTGCACGTCCTTTGCCAATACCTGTTGATTCTTACCATTTATCGTAAGATTAAGGATGCGGCTGAAAAAACCAGTTGTGCTGCATTCAGCGTCGAGTTGCTTTTTATTAACAGCAACACGTAATGGTTCTGATTTTCCGCCATAAATAATTGCAGGAACGAGGTCAGCACGACGAATAGCGCGGGCTGCGCCTGTGCCGGATGCGGTGCGCTCTTGCGCTTCAAGAACATGAGATAAAGACATTGGTAAACTCCAGAGATAGTAACTCTATAAAAACATAACTTTTATAAGTTAATACACTATTTACAAGAGAAATTCAATGATTGGTTTTTATATAGCTAAAAAAAAGGAGAGCAAACCCTGCATTTGGTATGAATACATGGATTTTTATTATTGATACAATGCCAACAAAGCGTTAAGATCCCCAGTAAATTTAGCTGTTGCTTCTGATTGTTCGTTTTTAAAGAAACTTGCTGCAGCATCCACAAAAACCATGTCAAAAATAAGGCTATTGCTTTTACCTACAGGCCAATAAACTTCTAAATCGCCTTGCTTACTACCGGATGGATTAATGTTCGGTTTAAATTTTGTATTTACCGTAAAATAAGTACCATTATCGTCTACACGACCCATTTCAAATGTCATATTCTTAAATTTTTCAATGTTTTCTGGGTTTGTATATTTCTTAATCATATACGTTGTAAACAAAGGGATAAATTTTGGCAAGAATTCAGTAATGGCTTTGTCAGCCTCTTCTTGTCCTTTATCAGTCCTTATTTTCTTTTTTACACCAACAAGTACGCGTGTTGAAATTTTATCAAAATCAAGATATTTTTTTAATACATCAGAGTATTCGTTTTGAGAACCATTTCGTGCTGCAATTGCTTGAATTTCGGTGACAAGGTTTGTTGCAGTTGCTTTTGCGGCCTCTTCTGCCTTACCACATGTTAACATGGCTATCATAAGACAAATAACAATGACTGATTTGTTTGTTAACTTCATGTGATAAATCTCGGCTTAAACTACTTGTTTATTAAAGTATAAGTATAAAAGGTTAATATAAAGTAAAAAAGGGCAGATTTTTTTCTGCCCTTTATTTATAAATAGAACCAAAAGGTGTATTCTACACTTAATTTAAGAATAAGCATAGTTGAAAAATGGATTAATAACCCATTCCACCCATGCCGCCCATGCCACCCATGTCTGGCATTGGTGCAGATGATTTTGGCTCTGGCTTCTCAGCAATCATTGCTTCTGTTGTGATCAGTAAGCTAGCAATAGATGCAGCGTCTTGAAGAGCCGTACGAACAACCTTAGTTGGGTCGATAATACCGTTCTTTACCATGTCGCCATACGTACCCGTTTGCGCATCGAAACCAAAGGTATATTCTTTGCTGTCCATGATTTTACCGATAACGATTGATCCATCAGCGCCAGCATTTGTTGCGATTTGACGGCAAGGAGCAGTCATTGCTTGACGAATAATGCGAATACCAACTTCTTGGTCGCTATTTGCAGGCTTTAAAGCATCCAAAACACTAAGTGCACGAACCAAAGCAACACCGCCGCCAGGAACAATACCTTCGCCGATTGCTGCACGTGTTGCATGCATTGCATCTTCAACGCGGTCTTTGCGTTCTTTAACTTCCATTTCAGTTACGCCGCCAACACGAATCACAGCAACACCACCGCTAAGTTTAGCAAGGCGTTCTTGTAATTTTTCTTTGTCGTAATCAGAAGTCGTGTTTTCCGCTTGCGCACGAATTTGTGTACAACGTGCGGCTATGTCAGCTTTGTCGCCAGCACCATCAACGATAATGGTATCATCTTTGCTGATTGTAATGCGCTTTGCAGTACCGAGCATTGAGATATCAACGTTCTCAAGCTTAATACCAAGGTCATCAGAGATCAATTGACCACCAGTCAAAATTGCCAAGTCTTCAAGCATCGCTTTACGGCGATCACCGAAACCAGGTGCCTTAACAGCAGCAACTTTAAGTCCACCACGAAGTTTGTTCACAACGAGTGTTGCAAGTGCTTCGCCTTCAACGTCTTCAGCGATGATCAACAATGGGCGACCGGACTGAACAACTGTTTCCAATACTGGAAGCATTGATTGTAAGCCAGAAACTTTTTTCTCGTGAATCAAGATGAATGGATTCTCAAGTTCGCAAATCATGCGTTCTGAATTTGTAACGAAGTATGGTGAAATGTAACCACGGTCGAATTGCATGCCTTCAACAACATCCAACTCAGTTTGAAGTGACTTCGCTTCTTCGATTGTGATAACGCCTTCTTTACCAACTTTTTGAACAGCTAATGCAAGCATTTCGCCAATTTCTTTTTCGCCGTTCGCAGAGATTGTCCCAACTTGTGCAATTTCTTCGTTCGTTGAA
This sequence comes from uncultured Alphaproteobacteria bacterium, assembly GCA_903861255.1. Lineage (GTDB taxonomy): Bacteria > Pseudomonadota > Alphaproteobacteria > Paracaedibacterales > CAIOTO01 > CAIOTO01. The sequence continues at coordinate 9,281 of CAIOTO010000231.1, forward strand.
ACTTTCTTTGTATTTTTCTTGAGGTTTTCAACAACAGCTTCAACAGCCATGTCAATACCGCGCTTTAGATCCATTGGGTTCATGCCAGCCGCAACTGCTTTGATACCTTCGCGAACAATCGCTTGCGCCAAAACAGTAGCTGTTGTTGTGCCGTCACCAGCCAAGTCAGATGTTTTTGTTGCAACTTCACGAAGCATTTGAGCGCCCATGTTTTCAAATGGATCAGACAATGTGATCTCTTTTGCAACGGATACACCGTCTTTTGTAATGCGTGGTGAACCGTATGATTTGTCGATAACAACGTTACGACCCTTTGGTCCCAATGTTACTTTTACAGCATCAGCGAGTATATCAACGCCGCGGAGCATTCTCTCGCGAGCGTCTGTTGAAAAACGTACTTCTTTAGCAGCCATTTTTGTATCCTTTATTTAATGATTAATTCAAACTGTCATTCCCGCCTACGCGGGAATGACAAGAAGGAGAGAACTGGTGTTAAGCAGCCAAAATCCCAACGATATCTGACTCTTTCATCACGAGATAGTCTTCGCCATCGATCTTGATTTCTGTGCCTGACCATTTGCCGAACAATACGCGGTCGCCTTTTTTAACTTCTAAAGCAATTACGTTTCCAGCTTCGTTGCGTGCGCCATTACCAACAGCAATAATTTCGCCTTCCATTGGCTTTTCTTTTGCTGTTTCAGGAATAATAATTCCACTGGCAGTTTTTGCTTCGGACTCGATGCGTTTTACAACAACACGGTCGTGGAGTGGTCTGAAGTTCATAGTTCCTCCTAAAAAATTGAGTTTATCTGTTCTAAGGAGAAGCATTAGCACTCTCCCTTAGTGAGTGCTAATCTAATACGCAAAAGGAATTCTGTCAAGGGGTAAGAAAATAGGAAATACAAAAAAATACCACAGGTGGGAAGGTTCCTGTGGCACATAAAATCACATGTAGTAATTGCTAATGTTGCTTATCTTTAAGCAGCGCCTCTGCTTATTAATAATTCAACCATTTGCGCTTGACGCGCTTTATCCATATGGGGATGCTTACCAGAGGTCGCTGCCATAAGTGGCGTGCGCTTGTCTTTACCTTTTGCATTAACATCCAATTTTAATTCATCAATTAAATATTTAGCGATACTAACATTTCCATAATCACTTGCCACATGCAACAATGTATCTTCACCCTCTTTTGCATATTGAGAAACAACCGCCATAACGCCATGTTCAACAAGATATTTAACAAGATCAAGATTTCCACCAGCACATGCGCTATGTAATGATGTTGGCATTGGTTCATTCGCAAAATAATTAAGACGAATATCCTTTGTTTCATGGAGCATTTTAACAAGTACTAAGTTGCCTGCATAGGATGCTTCATGAAGAGAATTTTCATGTACTTCGGCGCCGGCATGCATCAAAAGCTGAGCAACATCAAGGTTTCCCTTGCCACACGCAATTTTAATCGGCGTTCTACCGGCTTGATCACGTAGATTTTTATCTGCACCAAGCGCAACTAAATACGTAATAACATCGAGAGGCGCATTATGCTCGCACGCAATATGAAGCACATTTCTTCTTTTGTGATCCAAGTGATTTACAGTTTCAGATGTCAACCCTAACGATTGCACAAATTTCAAATCGTGCCAATTCTCATGCTCTTGAATCTTGCTAGAAACATTAAAAACGAATTGATTTTCTTCATACTGACCAACGTTAAAAGACTCTGCATAGCAAACAATCGCTGCACTAAGTACAATCACAGACACTAATAAATACTTTTTTAAAATATTCATATGTTGATTCCTTTTTAGTTTTTACATTTAATTTTTGAAGTTAACCCTAAAATAGGAATGAAACAAGAAATTGTCAATAGTTGACAAGTAAAAAAATGTTTATACTGTATGGAAATCAGCAATAATTAATGGGAATGAACAGCTCGCCCCCCGGCTGTGTTACTCTTAATCCATAGGATTGCCATGCAATAAAGCGTGTATTTCATTGCACGACTGGAAAAAACCATGTTTTTTCACTTGACTTAATTTTTTTATTAATTATTAATAATCACCAATGTATACTATACAAAAATAATGGGAAGAATCGTGTATATGAAAAAAATAATCTTTATCTTTTTAAGCTGCTTTATATTGGCGGCACTTTTGCCTGTTGAATCTTTTGCAGCGGTGAAAATGGATTTATCTAACTCTCGACACTACACAGGCGTAATGAAAGAGTTGGTGGTTGAAAACCGAGCCCGCCGCAAGGCATTTAATAGAGATGACCACACTGTAGAAAGCTCGCAAACAATTAGTGGTATTTTACACGACAGAAATCGTGTCGATGTCAATCGCCCTGCATCAGATACAGAAAAAAATGATATCCTTAGCATGCTGATAGCGTCAGTTATTACGTACAATATCGCTCCCCCAGTAAAAACGGCGGAGGAAGTAAGTGCAATTGAAAGTTCACCGGATCCTTTAGCAAAACATTTTTATATTGTCGATATGGCCGGCTCATTCGCCCATGAATTAAAATCCAAAGGGAGAATAGAAAGTGATTTCAAAGCCTTTCAGGCTTTCAGTGGCGTGGATAAAGATCGCTTTTTGAAATTATTCTATCAAGTAAAAGGGAATCATCGCATTGGTTTGAAACTTCAAAAAGCAACTGCTGAAGAATCAGAAGAAGAAGTTCATTTTAATCCGAATGAAACAGTACAGGACTTAATTGCGATCACAAAGAACAAAGTTCACCCGCTCCATAGTAAGGTTCTGGACGAATTGTATATACGTGCAATTAGCAGCGGACATGAAAAAATTAGAAATGAAGCATTACAAGTGATTATCAAGACTGCAGAAAATCAAGATCATCCACTCCGTTATGGTGCTATATCCAGATTAATTGTAATAGCTAAATTAGACTTTGATGCGCAGAAAGCTTTGAAGAATATTGATCTCTTCAACCAATTTAATGCTTTACAGTATGTAATTCAAAATGAAAAAAAGAGATTCTTCGGCAATCTAGCGTTGAAAACTTTAATTGAATCTGCAAATGGTACTAACGATTATTTCAAACAATGGCGTGCTATAGATAAATTGAAGGAAATTGCAAAAAATGAAAAAAACAGAGGAATTCGCAAAAAAGTATTAAGAGCCTTAATTGAAGTCGTACACAATGATCGTCATAAACATCAATACAGTGCTCTTGGCGCATTGCTTGAGATTACCAAGGTTGCAAGCGATAAAGAAACTTGTGATGAATCATTGAATGTATTAATTGAAATTGCACGTAATTATTCTCATCTCTATCAAGAGACCTCTTTATCATACGAATTGCCCGATATTATAAGTAACGCAAATGATCCAGAAATTAAAAAGAAAGCACTCGATGCGTTAATCAACATTGCAAAGCAATTAGATTATCGAACCAGAGAAGATGCTTTAAAAGGATTACTGTACGTTGAAAATAACACAAAAAATGCGGAAATTCGTGAAGCAGCAAAAAAAGCTCGCGCTGGGGCTGAGACGCAGGAACTTCGCATAAAACAAACTCCTATTATTAAAGCAGTAACGGCTTTAGAAAATTTGTATGGGAAAGAGGATGCAGGTGCAGCAGTAGCGTGGGGCCCCGTGGCGTAAGCGCTAACCTAAGGAGTGATATTTTTCCATTTGAGGTTTTCTTTTACGGGAGGCCTCAGAC
>CAIOTO010000232.1 GCA_903861255.1 uncultured Alphaproteobacteria bacterium
ATCTGGTTGCCGGACCAGTCGCCGTGCCTTAGAATGCGTGGTGGTGATGAAGTCACTTGCTCATCTTCTAAGACACTTCCGTTTCTGATAAATAAACTTTGACTCTCTCTCTTATCACTCTGCAGCAGCGAATTAGTTATTGATGATCTGTTTTCTGTTTCAAGCAGAACTCTATTAGGAGGACTGTCATTAAAAGGAAATTCATTGATACCTGGGGGCGAAAATTCTTTTCCTGCGCTGCTCTTTTTTCCAGAACGAGGTGGCGTTTCATGCATGCTTCCATAACAAAAAACGTTGCTGCCTGCATACAGTATTGCAACGATCTGCAAAAAGAATGCGTAATATGTTTTTCTTTTTGTATACATTGAATTTCCGGCACTATTTTCATTATTATGTGTAAATTTTTAACTAAATTGAACTGATTGTCAAGTAATAAATCTCTCTGTATTAATTGGTTTTCCCGTTGCACCTAGCAATGAAGACATTTTATTTGTAAGATTTATTTAAACAGAATTTTGTATGATCGCTTTATGGGTGATTTTCCATAGCATACACACATAAAAAAACCTCGCATAAAGCGAGGTTCTAAGTAACACATAACGTAAGCCGAATTAAACAGCTACAGTTCCTGCTACTGAAACGAATGTCCGATCAAGACGTCCTTTTGAAAACAAAACACTGCCTTCAGTCAATGCGAACAATGTATGGTCTTTGCCCATGCCAACGTTCTCACCAGGATAGTATTTTGTTCCACGTTGACGAATAATAATGTTGCCTGGAATTACATGTTCACCGCCGAAGCACTTCACGCCAAGGCGTTTACTCTCGGAATCCCGACCATTTCGCGTACTGCCGCCGCCTTTTTTTGTTGCCATTATCTATCTCCTAATAAACGACTTTGTCTGCTATTATGCAGCAATGATTTTGCTAACTCTCAAAATTGTCATCGGCTGACGATGACCCTTCTTACGACGGTAATTATGACGACGCTTTTTCTTAAACACGATAACCTTCGGTGCGCGCGCTTGTGCAACAACAGTCGCTTCAACAAGTGCACCAGCAACCGTAGGTTCGCCGATAGTAGCCTTTTTGCCATCAAACAGCATCAACACGGTGTCGAGTTGAATTGTTGAGCCGCTCTCGCCTTCAAGTTTTTCAACTTTGATAACTGTATTCATTTCGACGCGGTATTGCTTGCCGCCGGTCTTCACAATCGCAAACATGATATGATTCTTCCAAAAGTTTTATAGTATAATATCTTCGCACGTTTGCAAAAATACAAACGCCTACACTTTTTTCTATCGCAATTCACCAATCTATGTCAAGATTTTTATATGCCATTATGCAAAAAAGGACGAAATAAGTGCTCCCAGGGGAAGTTGGCGATTTACTTCGTGAGACAGTCTTTTTAATTTTAAAGCTGAGCTCGCCGCTTTTATTGACGGGTCTTGTGGTTGGTGTGGCTATTTCGTTGGTCCAGGCGCTCATTCAAGTGCAAGAGCAGACCTTAACGTTTGTGCCAAAATTGTTTGCAATTTTTGCGTGTTTAATTTTGTGTATGGGCTTTATGGCGAATACATTAATGCGATTCACAGAACATCTTTTTATGATGATTACAAAGCTGGGATGATTGATGCCAAAAAGTCTTTTTTTAGCTGAATTTATTCCTTTCTTTCTTGTATTTTGCCGTGTGATTGGTTTGATGCTCAGTATGCCGTTCTTGGGGCAAGTTGAAGTTTCTCCGCGATTCAGAGTATTAGCTGGTCTGGCCTTTTCGTTTTTATTAGTTCCTGTCTTGCCCACCGGTGATGTGGATCCCATGATGTCGTATGTAAGTTTGGGTATTTTGTGTGCACGCGAGCTTTTTATTGGCTATTTTGTTGGGCTTGTGGGGCGAATGCTTCTTATGATTCTTGATTGCGCTGGTATGATGATGAGTGCGCAAATGGGGCTTTCCAGTGCGACTATTTTTAATCCAAGTTTATCGGGGCAGGGCGCGCTGACATCTGCAATTATGCTTCTTTTTGGTACGGCAGTGTTTTTAGCGCTTGATTTACATCATTTAATGTTTCGTGGTTTTGTGAAAAGCTATTACTTATTTCCGATCGATGGAAAATTAATGCTGGGCGACATTTCAAAGGGGTATACACGGCTTTTTTCGTTAATTTTTTCTATGGGTTTACAGCTAGCAACGCCTTTTATAATTGTATTTATCGTTTTGCAGGTCGGCTTTGGC
>CAIOTO010000233.1 GCA_903861255.1 uncultured Alphaproteobacteria bacterium
AGCACTGCCGAAAGACGTTCTCTTGCTGCCAGATATCAGTTCCGTTACTCATTTTATCACTGAAATGCTGATTATTTTTGGCTGTAGCTTTCAAATTCCTCTAGTCTGCCTATTACTCATCCAAGTGAACATCCTTAATCTAGGCCAATGCACCGCCCTGCGTCCCTACATCATTGTTGCTGCATTTACCTTAGGAATGTTATTAACGCCACCCGACGTAGTGGCTCAAATCCTCCTCGCCTTACCCCTGTGGGGTCTATATGAATTAGGGATTCTAATAGCCCGTGCTTTAACCCAATCAACCCGTTAAACGAAAGTTGTCTTTGATTAAAAATAGCGCTACAATACTGCGTCTTTATTATACTAGGGAATAATTATGCCATTTTCACTACAAGAAATGTTTACGGGATTGACTACGATTGATCCCACCTCTTCAAAAGATTCTACTCCGGTAGGACAATTTAGATTGAATTACGAAACAATTTCCACTGAAAATTTCAACCAAATGAGCAGTAATAAAACATCGAGAAACACATCTTTTTATTTCTTACGCTCACAAGAATATTTCACAATAAAAATGAACGCTGTTGCAAAAGACCGTAATCATTCAAACGATGGATTGCCTATCCGGATTAGCAAAAATTTCTCTTTACTGGAACACGCTTCAATTGTTACAGATCACACCGATCTTTATAAAGAAAAATCAGCCGCCTTAGTTTCAAACGATAGAAAAATGTGGTCTGCTCTCCTGATCGCAGTCATCGCACCCAACATTCCTTTTATACCTTTTCTTGGACTGGTCGCTTTTGTAGCTTGGATGGCCATATTTTATTTCCTAAATCAACGCGCTACGCTTAATACTGAGTACAAAGATGCCCGTACGCTATTGATTGCTACTTGTAATTGGGCTTTGGGTCCAAATCTACAATCTCGTACTAATAATGTAAATGATCTAACAAATAGTCATGAAATCAATGCTATGATGGAGCAATTGTTTCCTGTTCTCTCTAAAACTCAAGTAAAACATTTGATTGCTGATGACATTGAAGGGGAATATACAAATGCCTTAGAAGTACGTGCTCAGCGAACCCAAATCCCTTTAGCTTCTTTTTTTAGCAGCAATCAGTATAAAATAACGAAATTTGTGAGCCGTGAATTGGAAGAAACCGCTTTGAAACAAAGTACCGCAGAAGTGATCCGTTGTATTTACGGGCACAATCGTGGTGAAGATGTAATGGACCTCCTCCGCGTTGTCTCTACTTTTATCTGTGTTGATATCGGTCGAGCTCTTAGTAATGCTGCCACTGCGTATTTCACGCCTGAACCATCCCAAAACTAAAGGGCCTGAACCACCTAATCTATATTCAACCTCTGGATCCCGCGGTCAAGCCGCGGGAATTCAGCGTTAAGATGATCCTCGGCCCTATTCCGACAGTTGATCATTCCTCGCAGCTATATTACAGTATCTACTGACGATCAGTTTTCTATATGAGAAGGAGTTCAAAATGAAACAATTCATGTCTTTATCCGCACTATTTTTGAGCGCGGCATGCTTATGTGCCC
>CAIOTO010000234.1 GCA_903861255.1 uncultured Alphaproteobacteria bacterium
CCGCACCCGACAACAACAACGCCAGTGCCATATTTTTTACTAATTTCATTATTTTATTCCCTCTTTACGTTATAATTCTTAAAAACCTGGCAATTTCATTCGCAGATTCTTCATCAATCCTCGATTTTTCTTTTAGCTTAATTGATTCCCTCGCTTCACCAAAAACAGCCCCATACAAATAATTAGAAACGGACATTCGTTTTCTTGCTAAATTACTTTTTTGAAATGCTGCGTACTCCTCTGTAAAATCCTTTATAATTGCATCTACTCCTATTATCGCTGCAATTTCATCTATTGTTGCCACATTAATGAGACACCGATGATGTGGTAAAAACTCCCTCGTTAACTTTTCCGGCACATATTGCAATAAACAAGGGGGAATTTTCATATACATTCTGGGCTGATCATTTATTGAATTCACATAATCTTCCACGAAAGCAAATGTAGCTGCACGTAATCTCTCTTGATTTCGTTCATAGCTTTCCATCGCCTGCGCAGAAACAAAACAACACAGCATAACCAAAACAATCGTCGAAAGATTCTTACACCTACGTTCAAACATAATCATACCTTCAATTCTCCTAACAACTCTTCAAGTGACATTTGTTTGTAACTTTCTGCTAATACATCTTCAAGATCTGGCAACAATTCTAACAATGACATCCTATCCCCTTCGGACCATTGTGCACTTGACCGAACTGATATGGTAGATTCTTGTAATTGCGAAAATACCCCTGATGATTGAACAGACTCATCTTCTTGAGCACGCATTGATAACGCCCTTACTAAATCCGTCAGCAGCATTTCGCCTGATCGTGACACGCGTAAATCACCACCGATAATACTCGCGCCAAAAGATCCAGACATAGATTGACTCAAAGACACGCTACGTTCATCACCTATAAAACTTACACGTAAGAATTTTGGCGAAGCTTCACTACTTGCGCACATCTGTTCTAAACGCGCCAACAATGATTCGACCGACCATGCTGGCTTGCATCCTCTACGCATAGGAGAAAACTCTTGTGTAGAGCACGTTGATAAATCCGAGTCGTCATCAGAAAGCTTAAGTTCGCTTGTACTTGCAGGAGAAGACTTTTTTGTTTTTAAACGCTTCCCTTTGCTTAAAACGCTAAGAAAAGAATCATCCTTTTTAGGACCAAACGGCAATATTTCATTTTTTGGCTCAACTTTTTGTATTTCCGGCTCAACTGTTTCTATGACTCGAGGCAAACCCATAATTTTCCGAAAAACTGGGCACATTGAAAGATCCTGCCGTTCGACTTCCCCAGCATATCTATCCCCCGCATATCCGACTGCCACACCACACGCAAACACACACATTATATTTCTAATCAAATTCATTTATAAAAACAATTCCTATAAAACTCATAAATATTATATGGGAATACAAAGGAGGAAATTCAAGAGCAGCAATTTAATTTATACCCATCACAAGATAATCATTGGCCCCGCAAATAACGACACAGCTCCTCAGTCTTCGTTGGCATACCAGCCCTGATCGCACTCATCGGACAACGCATAATGCCCCACACGATTGATTCCGGGTCTTTCATAACGGGATCACGCTCTTTTCGAACAACTCTATTATCAATAATATTATCAACGATTACATCATCGCCACCTTCGATCACATCAATCACCACATCATCCGATTTCACATCCAAAATCCGTGCTTCATCATTCGCCGCAAATGTCACCAGCGACACTTCCATCAAATCCACCTCATGCAAATACGTCACGTCGCGCGTACCAAATCGACCACGCATCGAACGCTTTGACCGAAACCCAATCGACAAATTATCCACAGCCTTTGTTTTCAGCAATGTATAGGCCTCACGCGCTTTTTCCACATCCAGCAACAACTTTCCCACAACATATAGTCCAACCTCGTCCTCGAACATTTGCGTCCATACACCTACAACTTGATCATGTGCATGCTGCCATAACATTTTTGGCCACGCCCCTTTTTTCCGCCAACGGTCCAACGACTGCTGAAACGCCCCGCGACATACCACATCATTATGCGCATCAACGTAGTTAAAAATACTTGCATAGCCTGTGAATGTGCCATCGTCTTCCAATGATTTTACAACGATATCACATGCCTTTATTTTCATCTGACTTTCTCTTCTCATCATTTTTTCCTTTCTCTCGACATAAAAAAAGGGCGCCTGTTTACAGACACCCATACATAAAATAAACGACTCCTAAGAGCCGCCTGATTATCAACTTATTTTGAACACAATACGTCGTATTATATCTAATTTATAGCATTTTTTACGAAAATTGTCAAAAACTAAAAAAGCCCATACATTCAGACTTGATCAGCTATCACCAATCCCTTATCAAAACCTGCCTTCGTATCCTGTATCCATTGCTTATAAGGCCCCAACGGAACACTTACATTGATCATACCGAACAAAAATGTGTCAACCGGATATGTCGCAATCGAATTCCACCCAACACACCAACAGAAAAAATTCACGAACTGTATGCCATAATTTTTATATATTTTCAATTTTGTTTCTTTCAAGTAAGCAACATCAACGTAAGCATTATGATAAAATGCATTAATGCCAACCACGCTTCCGCCACAAAATGCTGGTCCCCCACTCATACCCCGACTTAACCCTGTTTCATATGGAAGCAAAGGCCGCCGCTGCGATTCATGCTCCGCTTCACCCCTTGAGTAGAAATTGACACCATGCCCAGCCGAAGCCAACCAATAGGCTCCCAGATTTTCTGACACACATATTAAAAACGAACGGCACGCTGTTCGTTGATTGTACACATAATCAAATTCACTCAACGAATCGATACGTTCACCCCCGTACCCCACATATGTTAATTGATTTAGGATATCTTCCCCCCCATCCTTATAAAAATTATCATCATACACACTTTGAAATTCTTTCTCTTTCTCACCAAAGTCATAACATAGCTGCACTCCTTCCAACCCCTCCACGTCTCTATCAAGCTGTATGATTGCCAGATCTACATGCGACTTTCCCGATACATAATCCGGATGCATATGATAATCCACTACATTGTAATATGCTATTTTACCGTCAACCTCAAAACCAACCCGCATCTTTGGCTTATACCAGGCCATATAACGATACATAAAATCGCGATACAACTGCGTAAAAAATGAATGATCTTTTAGGCTCGAACCCTGAAAAAAATGTGCAGCGGTCAAGCATGTGCGACCACCAATATAGGTAACGGTTGCGCTCTGGCACAGCCTGCTGTCGATGCTTAATATTCCAACGTTGTTATAGATTGGATTGCTGTGGGCTAATCGCACTCCGGCCTCTGGGGTGCGTGTATCCGCAAATAAGTCATCACTGCCGAATACAGAAAACGCTTGGAAGATGATCCACAAGAATACACATGAAAGCCTAACCATTTAAATCGGGTCGCATAATTCGCTCATACAAAATGGTAACGTGCACAAGCTCCATATTCAATTAATTTTAATAAAATCAGCTATATTTAACTAGACGGCAATTACAAAAAAAAGCAACTGACGCTGCCGCCAACGACATATATAGGTAATGTTGATTTTTCTGCCACGCTTCGGCAATGTCTTTGTAAGTTAAAAACCCATTAGAACTCATATAAATCCCGACATCAGAAAATCTGATACTAAATGTCATCTGTGTACGATCAGTTTTATGGCTCTGTCTAATACAGCACTATTCACATCATGAACTTCATCCCGTGCAGCCACCATGCGTGGCTGAACAACCGCCAATGCCTCATCCTCACTTCCTCTTGCCATCGCCACACCCGTGAGACCACATACGCACACCATTATTACGCTTGTTCTTTTCATCATTTCTTCCTCTCTCTCAACATAAAAAAAGGGCGCCTATTTCTAGACACCCACCCACAACTAACACTCAAAACAAGCCCACAAATAAAGCGACTCCTCAGAGCCGCCTTTGCTTGTTTCCATATTTTTGATTTTTAACACAATTCATCTTATTATATCTAATTTATAGCGTTTTTTACGAAAATTGTCAAAATTTAAAATAGCCCATAGAGTTATTTTAAACCCTCAACACGCCTCATCATTTCACCCAGCACATCATCTGCCTTCTCTGACTCAAAAAGATGTTTAACAAGTTCTGACTCTACACTGCTTGGAGGTTGTAAATTCAAGCCACGAGAAAGAACCCCTCTCCGCCCTCTAGAATTAAAATATTGGATCACACCTTCCTCGTGCCAAACACTCATGACTTGACACATAATTTGGAATCTTGCTAAAGACCATAACTCTTCCTCTGCCAGATCAGCTTCAGTCAAAGCCAAAAACAATAACTGACTATTCCCGCCGTGCGTGTTGGTATCCTCTAATATATTTACATAACAACTAATTCTGCTGTTTTGAATTTTGAAATTTGAAGAAAAATCAATCTCATGTCCATAAAAAAGAACATTTAAATCGTTTAACAATGCTTGCTTTTCTGGTTTTGTTCTGCATGATTCGCAATCAAAAATCATCGAACATTTAGCAGGCGCCTCTCGTAAAAAGGTTTCTATATCTCTCGAATGGTGCATATATACGCCCTTTAATTGACCAATATCAACTTCGACAGCATGTGACACGCTACACACAAACAGCAACAAAGATACTAAATTCCATATTTTACAAAACACACAGATGTTCCTTTCATTAATACATCACTAAGTGTATTAACAAAACAACAACATTTTCAACGTTTTTTAGTAAAATTTATCTTTAAATGAATTTTTTATAACATTCGTCAAGCTTTTCTCATACATTACACAACGTCAACCCAACTACGCTCACTCAAACACATCTGTGAAATGGTGAAATAAGTATCACTACCAAAATATTCCAGTAAATCATGCCTCACAGTTGTTAAAAACAGATCAGACCCTAAAGAACCAATATTTTTATGGACAATATTCGCAATTTTTCCATCAATCAAAACATTTGGGCTTTTTGTCACGTCAACAGCAAAGCTACTGGTTAAGGCCCATAGCACCAATCCTCTATCTGCTAGGCTTAGAGGAATCGTTAATCCTCTCAATTGCTCAATTGCGAGTGGCTTAAAAATGACATGAAAATCCACGATGCACTTTGAAAGTGTTTTGAGCAAAAAGAATTTCAACATCAGTGGATTCGCAAGAGCCATCTCAAATCTCGCACTATCAAGCTCAAAAATGCGACGATCTGACTTATCAAAATATGTTTCCGCTAATATTTTTTCTTCCTCTGAAAAGTCAGAGCTTTCATGGATACAACCTTCCATTGGAATAATTAACCGCGGTATGAATGAATGTTCATCGAAATTGCCAGGTCTTGTTATTGAATAACGCCCTCTTGCATTAAGCGGTTTTAAAAATGACTGACACACACGTAATGATTCTGGCTCGTCCAACCTGAAAGGCGCACCATCCCCTAAAAACGTACATGCTTGATCCAAAATCTCTAGCAAATATTCCGGTGTTGTATCAATCGTGCGGCCGTATATTCTGTCGAATAAAGTCACTGCCCGCCGAATCTGAACATCAAATTCAACTTCGAATGTCGTACGTATATCGGTATGTGTAATATCTGCATCTGCAATAGCCGGTCGCGCAATAGACATAGATGAATGCGCTGCAGAGGTGTATGTGTTCTCAATTGGAATTATTGGTAAATCAGAAGCAGCCTGTATGCTTAAATCGTGCCCAAACCACAGCACGGAAAAAGCGATGTATTTTATAAAAATTTTCATAAAATTCCCCCATCCTTACTTTAGTGTGAAAGAAAAACTGTAAATTTGCAAGAGAATAAAATTTAATATACCTATGTGCGCAGTAAAATAGTTATAATATTTCGCGCCACAGACATTTTTAGTTTTCCTCCCACTCGACACAAGACCACATTTTTAATATTTTTTGTAACCACCTCCACCTCAAATCACACACGTGAATCAATGAAGCAATCTTTATCAAACGCGGATTTGCAATCCCTTATCCATTGTTCATGAGGTCCTAAG
>CAIOTO010000235.1 GCA_903861255.1 uncultured Alphaproteobacteria bacterium
GATAAAATTATTTTGGAATGAAAAAAAATATGTATTGAATGATAAACATTCAATTTGGGCAGGCAGGCTATTTTAATTCTAGAGAATTTCGAACATTGCCTCGACTTCAACAGATGCTCCTAATGGTAGTGCATTGACACCTACAGCAGCCCTTGCATGACGACCAATGTCAGTGCCTAACACATCAACCATTAAATCAGATGCTCCGTTGATTACCTTCGGTTGATCTGTGTAATCTGGGGGGCAATTGACAAAACCACCCAAACGAACACATTTAACGAGTCGTGACCAATCACCATTTAGAGCTGCCTTAAGTTGCGTTAGGATGTTAAGACCACATAAACGTGCAGCATCTTGTGCTTGCTCAGTTGAAAATTCAGCAGCAACTTTCCCCTTAAAAACAAGTTCCCCGTTACGCATTGGCAATTGCCCGGAAATAATAACCATATTCCCAGATACGACATAAGGCACATAATTAGCAACTGCCGCAGATGGTGTTGGTAACACCAAGCCAAGTTCGTCTAATTTTGTGTCAATATTATGCATTTGGTTCTTCTTCACTCAAGTTTTTCTCAAGCCAATGAATATCATAGCGACCTTCAATTATATCAGGGTTCTTAACCAATTTCTGGTGTAATGGCAAAGTTGTTTTAATGCCATCAACAACATATTCTTTAAGAGCACGATCAAGGCGGCTAAGACACTCAGCCCGTGTGCGGCCATGCACAATTAGTTTTGCGATCATGCTGTCGTAATAAGGTGGCACTGTATAACCTGGATAAACGTGACTATCGACGCGCACACCTAAGCCACCTGGTGCAAGATAATTAACAATCTTGCCGGGTGATGGAATAAACGTCTTTGGGTCTTCTGCGTTAACGCGGCATTCAATCGCATGCCCATTAAATTTAATATCACTTTGTGTGTAGCCTAAATGTTCACCCGCAGCCACACGAATTTGTTCTTTGATGAGATCGATCCCTGTAATCATTTCGGTTACGGGGTGCTCAACTTGAATACGCGTGTTCATTTCCATGAAAAAGAATTCGCCATCTTCATACAAAAACTCAAGCGTTCCTACGCCTCTGTAACCCATATTTTTAAGGGCTAGCGTTACGCGCTCGCCGAGCTGATTGCGAAGTTCCACTGGCAGAGCAGGTGAGGGGGCTTCTTCAAATACTTTTTGATGGCGACGCTGTAAGGAGCAATCGCGTTCACCCAAATGAACCACATTACCATGTTGGTCGGCAAGCACTTGAATTTCGATGTGACGTGGGTGGCGCAAATAACGTTCCATATAGACTTGATCGTTACCAAAGTTGGCTTTTGCTTCACTTTTTGCCATACGGAATGCATGTACAAGTTCGCCGTCATTAAAGGCAACTTTCATGCCTTTGCCACCGCCACCTGAGGTTGCTTTGATAATAACTGGGTAACCAATTTTATTGGCAGCAGTTAGTGCGTCATCATCCGTATCAATTAACCCTTCAGATCCAGGAACAACAGGTACGCCAAGTGCAATCATTGTATTCTTTGCCGTGATCTTGTCACCCATCATGTTGATGTGTTCAGGCTTTGGTCCGATGAAGGTGATGCCGTGTTCTTCGATCATTGCAGCAAATGTAGCATTTTCTGATAAAAAACCAAATCCTGGATGTATTGCATCGGCGCCTGTGATGTCAGCAGCGCTAATGATTGCGGACATTTTAAGGTAACTATCTTTTGCTGCAGGTGGTCCTATGCATACGCTTTCATCTGCAAGGCGTACATGCATCAAATCAGCATCAGCTGTTGAATGTACAGCAACTGTTTTGATTCCCATTTCTTGACAAGCACGAAGAACGCGCAAGGCAATTTCACCGCGATTGGCGATTAAAACTTTTGA
>CAIOTO010000236.1 GCA_903861255.1 uncultured Alphaproteobacteria bacterium
ATTAAACCCAAATTCACGTCATATGTCAAATTTCAAATGCAGTGTTGGCTGCTCCAAATTAGCTTTTTCTAAGAAACAGGGAAATAAGGGGGGCAGTCGAATTTGCTGTGGTACCGAAATGGACTGTGGTGCATAAATAGCAATTTCCACGCTTTCGGCGTATAGTGAATACAAAAATCCAAAAAGCTTTTTGCCATACCTTATACTCTCAAAGATCCAGTTCGTCATAAATTTCCAAAACCCTCTTGCAACAAACGCAACTGGGCGGAATACGATAAAGGTTTGCGCGCTCGTGGAGATATAACGATTTTGTTTTCTGAAGATGCCGCCTCTTCTTGGAATTATGCGCGCCATGAAAAAATGAAACGTGGCCGCCAGTGCAAAAATTCTGACTTTGCCATTGAAGCCGCTCATACCCTTCGTTTGGTTTTCAAACAAGCCCTTCGTCAAACCGAAGGATTACTGAAGTATAATAACCCCCATAAACTGGACCACTTGGCAGAGGAGAGTTTCGCGGCGCTGTTGCATAAAAGAAAATGAAGGCATAACTCTCCTCAATTTACTTAAAATTTTATGCAACTCGTCTGCCCTTGGGTATACCAAGAGCTCGCATTTTAGTTAATATGCGAACACCAATTTGCACTTCTGTGTTTTGGCTGTCCGTATCTTTTGATCTTAATTTTCCGCCAATAATGGTTTTGTAACGTGAATTTACATTTTCAACACCAGCTCGTTTTCCATAAGAAGTCACCTCTTGCCACGTTGAGCGTCCAACATCGTTAAGTAATTCAATGTTTCCTTTGCGCTTTTCGGAATCACTTTCTTGCAGAGACCTAAAGCCAAGATTGGGAGGAATGACCGTTCGAATGGGGGTCGCTTGATTGAAACGTTGTTCATGGTCATCACGTGCTGCGTATGTTCCTGGATGATCATATCCACCAGCATCTCCGTAAAAAGCATCGATCGGCGTCTCAATTGGCTTAAGCAAATCAGCCACCTGGCTTACGTCGCTCTCGTGGTGTGTTGTAAGGGTTGCACTTAAAATTTCACCCTCTTCATTGATGGCTAAATGCAGTTTACGCCAGACTTTCCGCTGCTTTGTGCCGTGTTTGTGGTTCATCCACTCCTTCTCTCCGACAACTTTCAAACCGGTGCTATCAACAATAATAACACGCGAATCCGATGAAGCTTTTGGTGGTTTTGACAGGACAATCCGTTTGGCACGCCTAGATAAGGTTGTGTAATCTGGAATAGGTAAATCCACGTTCAGAAGCTGCACACTTGACGCGAGCAATCCTTCTGTTTGACGCAATGGCTGTTTATAAACCATTTGAGCCTATGGGCTGTTTCAATCGCTAAATCTGAATAAACACGTTGGCCTCCGCGTTTCCTTTTGTCAGGTTGGACGTGATTCCAGGCTGCAATGGCATCTTCGGAAAACCAAATCGTCAAGCTGCCTCGGTTTTTAAGACCTTCATCATATTTTGCCCAATCACGTACGTTGTAGGGTTTCTTAGTGAATTTATGGCGAACGGGATCTTTGAGTGTGTAGGGCATGAAAGCGATCTTTTATAAAAATTACAGCCTACCTTACACCAAAATTAAAAAAAATCCTATTCATGCAACAATGCCATCTAGGCGTGCCAAACGGATTGTCCTGTCAAAACCACCAAAAGCTTCATCGGATTCGCGTGTTATTATTGTTGATAGCACCGGTTTGAAAGTTG
>CAIOTO010000237.1 GCA_903861255.1 uncultured Alphaproteobacteria bacterium
CATAAAATGACCTAAAAAGGAGAGTTTTATTTGGGTCGTGAGTGATCTAGTTACAATTTGTTCGGGAATTTAGGATATAAGGCTTGCTAAACAAAACCCAAGAAAATTAATTGCGATCGTGTATTGGATCATGCCTTCAGACACATTGAAGTGCCTGGACATATCAGGAAAACTTGGCGCTGACATATCCGTTTCGATACACAACACAACCAACGAAAGTATAAGTAGGGGAAATAATAACCTTTGCATAATAATGCTCCTAATTATGGATAAAATAAATTCATCCATTAAACAACTATAACTATTTACGAAATTTTGGCGATAGAACCCACAGCTACAGCCTGACTAACATAATCATACTGTGCAGGATTAAGACTAAGCGTTACTGTTGTTCCACAATCAGTATCTTCACGCTTAGAGACAACACCACGCCGATAACACCATGCTAAAAGGGCACCGTTTTCGATCGGCAAATTTAGCTGATATAGGGCAACATCTTCGTGCAAAGCCTCCTGTATGCTAAGTAAAAGCGAATCAATGCCTTCTCCAGTGTGTGCAGAAAGCGCAACGAACTGGTTAGAGCGATCCGAACGATTCACGATAGCATTCTTCATATCTTCTGGCAATAAATCAATTTTATTACACACATCAATTAACGCAGGCTTTACAAACTCAACATCATAGTCAACCTCAAGTTGATCAAGCACATGAAAGACATCTTTTTTTTGTGCCTCATGGTCGTCATGTGCAACGTCAGACACATGTAAAATGACTGAAGCTTCACACACTTCCTCAAGGGTTGCACGAAAAGCTGCCACCAGCTGCGTAGGTAGGTTCGAAATAAAGCCAACCGTGTCGGACAACAACACCGTACGACCGTTAGGCAATTTAATTGGCCGAATCGTCGGGTCAAGTGTTGCAAACAACAAATCCTTTGCGAAGACATCCGAATTCGTCAATCTGTTAAACAGCGTTGATTTACCAGCGTTCGTATACCCAACAAGCGCCACCATCGGCACGTCAGACCTGATCCGTTGCTTTCGGTGCAGGCTTCGTGTGCGCTTAACCTGATCAAGGTCTTTTTCTAGCTTCATGATTTTGCCATCGATCATACGACGATCAAGTTCAATCTGACTTTCCCCAGGCCCGCCTGTAAAACCAAAACCACCACGTTGACGTTCAAGATGCGTCCATGCGCGCACAAGACGACTACGAAGATGCTTCAAGAGAGCCAAATCCACCTGCAAGCGTCCCTCGGCTGTTCGTGCACGTCGCCCAAAAATCTCAAGAATCAACCCTGTGCGGTCGATCACTTTACATTTCAAACCGGTTTCAAGATTTCGTTGCTGGATAGGCGTAAGAGTTGTATCAAATACAGCCAGCTTTACATCCTCTGCAGTCACGATCTGACATAAGTTTTCCACATTACCTGAACCAATGAGGGTTGCTGGATTCTTTTTCTGAATAGGAATCGCCTGGTGATAACACACATCCAAATCAATGGCTTCGGCTAGACCTAAAGCCTCCTCAATGCTGGCCTCAATCGTGCGTGTTAATGGTTCTTTTTGACGCTTGTTATACACATGCACCAAAATCGCTTTGGTGTGCATTGATGTTGGGATATCAAAAGGGGAATCATAGGACATTAGGTTGCTGCATTATTAGAAGTTTAATGCAGTTTAGCGGATTTAGTCATCACACACACATGTTAAATGGATGTGGCAAACGTATTTAACTATACCTGTGATTGAAGTGACTATTTCTTTTCAATACGCACACCACACCAGCCCAGTTGCAGCATTTTGCGAAAGACAAAAAACCCAAACAGTGAAGCTATGAATTTAGAAATATGAATATAAGGTAAGTTAGAAAGCATCTTGTCTATTGTTATACACGAAAAAATAAAGACATTCCCCCCAGTTGAACTAAGAAAGTGAAGCACCCCCCAAATTAAAACGCAAAAAATAAACATATGCTGAGTTGACGGAAAAACAATATGTATCGGTAATAGATTCCGTGGTAACCAGTGCATTTTCGTGCCCATTATAGTAAAGATAAAAGCTACTGTGATCAAATTTAACTCGTAAGCAACTGAAACAATATATGTAAGAAATAAAGAAAACTTTTCTACTAATAATGAAGGAATTAAAGAATGCGCAAACTGAATAAAATGCAAGAAGGCAACAACAAGACAGTTGTAAAACAAAAAACAAAAAGCAAATACCAGCCATAATTTAAACGAATCAAGGGCTGATATTTCATTTCTTTTATTTGGCTCAATTAATTTAGAAAATAATTCTTTCATAAAAGCCTTTTAAAAAATATTTCAATTTAAATACTCAATAATACGCTTCAATCGCAGCACAAACACGATCAACGTCCACTACCTGCAATGCATGATACAATGGCAAGCGTAGCAAACGTTCAGCCTCAGTCACTGTATGGCAATCATCACCTGCGAATGCACCAGTCTTTACCCCGTATGGATTCAAATGCAGCGGCGTATAGTGAAAACTCGACTCAATTCCCTGCGTTCGCAAATAATCGCGCAAGGCTACACGTGCAGTATTGTCACTCAGTTTTACATAATAAAGATGTGCATTTTGCTGATTGTATGCTGGGATGCTTGGACACCTAAACACATCTGACCCAACACGTGCCTCTAGCGCCTTTAAGCGATCTTGATAGCGCTGCCAAAGCGCCAAGCGATGTTCATGCAGTGCTGCATACCCCACCAATTGCGGCAAAAGATACGTCGCATTAATTTCGCTCATCAGATAGTGACCACCAAGGCCGACCCACGTATACTTATCGACTTGCCCTTGCAAAAATTGCTCACGGTTTGTACCCTTTTCACGGGCAATTTTAGCATCTGGCAAGAAAGATTCGTTGTTTACCAAAAGCGCCCCACCCTCGCCGGCTGTGCAATTTTTAGTATCATGAAAACTAAGACATGCCATATCACCATAATTCGCCAATGGCTTACCATGGCACAACGCACCAATTGCTTGCGCGGCATCACTAATAAGGATCAGCTTTTTAAGCTTACAAAAGGCCTCAACCCGCGCCATATCACAACTAACACCACCATAGTGCACAACAACAACGGCAACTACCTCGGACGTAACGGCAGCCTCGATCGCGGATTCATCATTATTCATTGTATCCGGATTAATATCGACATAACGTAGCTTAAATCCATATTTCGCAAAGCTATTTGTCGTGCTTACAAAGGTAAAACTTGGGCAAATAACAACCGGAGGATTCGCAACATCAAATGCATCACCTAGATGCGCTTTTAACGCTAGCGCTGCCATTTCAAGTGCCGATGTGCACGAGGATGTAAGCAAAGGATTGTTGTACCCAAAAACAGAACTCAATGCTGCCTGACATGCTTTTGTTTGCACACCATTACCGCTGAACGCCCGTGGATTGCTGGACAAAAAGGAATGAACAGCTGCAACTGATTCAGGCAATGTAACGGGCATAGTGAATGGAATTGGTGATTGACTGTGCGCCAATGCAAGTGATGTTTTTGTCATGTCATCCGCCATTATTCAGCAAACGTCTTTAGCAATAACTCCACCGTCTTAGGATCTTGCCAATCGACAATACCGACAACACGACCAATGACATTACCTACCTTGTTGATGAATACGGTCGTTGGGAACCCTTTAACTTCAAAATATTTTGAAATGGCGCCCGCTTTATCCGTCATGACAGGAACATTTTTAAAACCATGTCGCGTAAAAAAGGCTTTAATATTTTCCTTAGTTGTTCCATCAGGTGTCAAGGCAACATGTGTAATTTCTGTATTCGCGGCTATAAATTTATCGTAGTACGGCAATTCTTTTTGACACGGTTGGCACCACGTTGCCCAAAAGTGCAGGACGACTGGTTTGCCTTTAAGATCTGCCAACTTAAATTCTTTTGATTCTTTCTCATGCTTTTCAATAGCAATATCAGGCAGACTCTTTGAGTTTGTTTCGCGTGAAAAATTGATATCAATCAAACTAAGTGGAATTTCTTCCTGCACAACATCATCTTTTTTGTTCAATAAAGACTGACTGCTTTTATAGGCTGAAATAATCACGAATGCAGCGCACAAGCCATAAATAAAATTTTTGTTCATTAAATTAATTCCTTATCTTTAAACTATGCAAGACGCCACGTCGTGCCAGTCCCTGTATCTAACAATATAACGCCTTTTGCTAATAAGTCTGCACGAATTTGATCAGCAACTGCAAAATTCTTTGCTTTTTTAGCGTCATTACGTTGCTGGATTAGCGCCTCAATATCAAGGTCATCAGCACCAGCTTTACCCTGAAACCATTCTTTTGAGCTTCGCCCCAGAATCCCTAAAAGTGTGCCCGCATTCTTAAGTTGCGACGCTAAATTCACTGACGGTGCCTTATATAATTGATTCGCAAGATCATGCAAAACGGCAAGCGCTTGGGGGGTATTCAAATCGTCTGCAAGTGCTTCTGTTGCCTCCACTGACTCAGCTTGTGCTTCCAAAGGTTCATTCACCAAATCAAGCGCACCATAAAAACGATCCAGCATTTGCTTTGCTGAAACAAGCTGCTGATCTGTCCAATCCAATGGTTGATGGTAATGCGTCAGCAGTAAAGCCAAACGAATGACTTCGCCATCATGATCACTTAACAAATCTTGCACTGTTATAAAATTGCCCAATGACTTAGACATTTTCTCACCATTTACCGTGAGATGTCCATTATGCAACCACGTACGCGCCATTCGCTCCGTTCCATGCGCACAACAACTTTGCGCCACTTCATTTTCATGGTGTGGAAATACCAAATCAACGCCGCCCCCGTGTATGTCAAAAATTTCGCCAAGATATTTAGCACTCATCGCAGAGCATTCAATGTGCCATCCCGGGCGACCGCGTCCCCAAGGACTGTCCCAACCAGGTGTTTCATCATCTGACGGTTTCCATAAAACAAAGTCAGATGCATTTCGTTTGTACGGTGCAATTTCAACCCGTGCACCTGCGATCAAGTCATCTTGATTTTTACGTGAGAGCTTTCCGTAGTTTCCATAAGACGTCACATCAAACAATACATGTCCATCAGCTGCGTAAGCGTGCCCTTTTTGAATGAGCGTTTCGTTCATGGCAATCATTTCTGCAATATGCTCTGTCGCACGCGGCTCAATATCAGGTGGCAAAGCACCTAAAGCACCCACGTCTTCATGATAATATCCCAACGTTTTTTCTGTTAGTTCACGAATCGGAATATTAAGCTCTTTTGCCCGAATATTAATTTTATCATCTACGTCCGTTACATTTCGAACATAGATTACACTTGGAAATGATTTTTTCAACAATCGATAAAGCACGTCAAATACAATTGCAGAACGTGCATTACCAATGTGCGGACGGTCGTATACGGTAGGTCCACATAAGTACAGACCAATATGATCCGGGTTTATTGGCTTAAAAATTTCTTTTTTGTGCGTAATTGTATTCGTAAGCTTGATCATAGTCATAAAAAACTTTGGTTTTCAGTGGATGTTTCACTTTAGAACGTGTTAGTATTATTAATCAATAATTAACATATGAAAAGGTCAGACAAGAGAAATGGCACGCGTAACCGTAGAAGATTGTATTTTAAACGTCCCTAATCGATTTGAGCTTGTGCTCCTCAGTGCAAAACGCGCTCGTGAAATATCAGCTGGCTCTCCATTAACTGTTATTCGTGACAATGACAAAAATCCTGTTATCGCTCTACGTGAAATTTCAGAAAATTCAATTGATATTGCTGCTTTGCGTGAGAGTCTTATCAAAAACTTCCAGCGACACGTATTTGTTGAAAATCACGAATCAGAGCTTGATGAAGAAGTACAAGATTCTATGGGTGCAACAAGTGAATGGGACGAAGAAGTAAGTGCTATTTCTATCAATGAAGGTGATGACACTGATTATGCCGACAGCGAAGAAGAGTCCTCAGATGAAGAAGATGATGAAGACGAGACAGATGACGCCGATGATGATGAAGCGTAAATAGAGTTGACAAGAGAAGTATGGGACAATCATTGAGTGTTACGTCAATTTGAGCTGGTTGAACGATTAAGGGCCTATGATCCATCGGTTGATGAAGATCTTATCAACCGCGCCTATGTCTTTTCCGTTAAAAGCCATGGCTGTCAAGTACGTGACTCAGGTGACCCCTATTTTTCACACCCCATCGAAGTTGCCGGCATCCTAACTGAACTTAAACTGGATAGCCAGTCCATTGCGACCGGCTTGTTACATGACACAGTCGAAGATACTGTTGCAACCATTGAAGAAATAGAAACTTACTTTGGCACTGAAATTGCGCAACTCGTCAATGGTGTAACCAAATTATCAAAACTAGAATTACAATCCGAAGCAACCAAGCAAGCTGAAAACTTTCGTAAGCTTGTATTGGCAATGTCGAGCGACATCCGTGTTCTGCTGGTTAAATTGGCAGATCGTTTGCACAACATGCGAACGCTGCATCATGTTTCATCTGAAGATAAGCGCCGTCGCATTGCGCACGAAACAATAGAAATATATGCCCCCCTCGCTGAACGAATGGGTATACACTGGATCAAAGATGAGCTTGAAGATCTTGCTTTTGCTCAGCTTCAACCTGATATTTATGAATCCATAAAAAGTCGGCTCAAATTTATTTACCAAGCTTCTGTTGCTACAATTGATCTCATTATTGAAGACATTAAAAATGTCGCGATGACATTCGATCTAAAGTGCGGTGTAAGTGGTCGTCTTAAAACGCCTTATTCTATTTGGCGCAAAATGCAGCAAAAAAATGTAACATTAGAACAACTATCCGATATTATGGCGTTCCGTATTTTGGTTGGTTCTGCATCTGAATGTTACCAAGCTCTTGGTATCATGCACAGTCACTACATGGTCGTGCCAGGACGCTTTAAAGACTATATCAGCACACCAAAGCCAAACAATTATCAGTCCCTCCACACATGTCTTATTGGCCCCTTGAACCAACGCATTGAACTTCAGATCAGAACGTCAGACATGCATGACGTTTGTGAAAATGGTGTCGCAGCACATTGGCAATACAAACAAGGCAATAAAGCACACGATGGCAAACAATACGCATGGCTTCGTGGTCTTTTAGAAATATTAGAACACGCATCCAGCCCTGACGAGTTTTTGGAACATACAAAACTTGAAATGTTCCAAGATCAAGTCTTTTGTTTTACCCCTAAAGGGGAACTCATCAACTTACCAGGTGGCGCGACACCCGTTGATTTCGCTTACTCTATCCATTCAGAAATTGGCAACCGCACTGTTGGTGTAAAAATAAATGGCAAGCAAATGCCGCTTCGCACACAGCTTAAAAACGGTGATCAGGTTGATATTATCACCGCAAAAGCCCAAAGCCCTTCGCCGACATGGGAACGTTTTGTTGTCACCGGGAAAGCACGCGCCTGCATACGTCGTTTTATACGTGGCCAGCAACGCCAACAATACAGTGAGCTTGGAAAATCACTTCTCCAAAAAGCATGCATCAAAGAAAGCCAACCATTTAACGAAAAAAGCTTCACAAAAATACTTGGAAAATTCCATTATTTAGTGGTGGATGATTTATATGCAGCGATTGGCGAAGGCATTCAATCGGCAAAAGAAGTACTTTCAGCAATTAGCACTGAAGTGCCTCGCACAAAAAAAGAACCAAATGTTGTTGAAGCAAAGAATGTAACATCAAAAACAGTTATTAACGATCCGGCTCAGTTTATTGAAGGACTGATTTCAGGGATGTCAGTCCATTTTGCAGGCTGCTGTCACCCGTTACCAGGAGACAATATTGTAGGGGTTGTTGTGACCGGCAAAGGCGTTACAATCCACACGCATGATTGTGAAGTTATTACGACCATTCCCGACCCAGAACGTGTGCTTGATTTGGCATGGCATGAAATACACGGGCAAGAACATAATTACCGTCACGTCGGCCGACTTAAAGTCACGTTTATCAATAAACCAGGTAGCCTAGCCGCCATGACAACAACCATCAGCAAGCAATCTGCGGACATTGTTAACCTAAAAGTAACCAATAGAACAATGGATTTTTGGGATTTATTCGTCGACGTTGAAGTTAAAGACGTTGATCATTTATCAACATTAAAAGCGTCGCTAAGATCTGTACCGGCTATTTTGTCGGTGGATCGAATTTAGTTTCAGCGAAACATTAATCACCTTGTCAAATGCAAAGATTAAAACAGCTCTTTTTATTTTTTTTCAACAACCATATAAAATAATCCAGAAAAGTTATATTAACAGCAGAAAAATAATAAAAAATCATTCACATCTCAAACATCTATTGAAAAAAGAAATTCAAATCACTATATATAAATAACGAATCATTTATATTAGGATAGTTAGAATGAAATTGAATAAATTAATATTGAAAAGTTTTCTTGCATTGAATGTAAGTTTAAGTTTTGCTACTGAACCAGAAATATATGTCGCTGAAACTGCATCGCACTTTAATGCGCGTGAAAATCAGATTTACCAAGAGAATGAAAGCGTTGCTTTAGATCGAATCTTTGAAAATAATTTCTCAGGCTCTGCGTCTATCGTCACTCAAAAAGGTTCCTATCACTTACTTCTTGGGAAGTGTTCCTCTGAACGTGCAGCTATTGCACAGCTTTGCGTGGAGGAAGGTGCAACAAGCCCCCAAGAAGCGCTATCGTTTCAGACATTGCGTAAAAGCGAAGACGACGGGCAAGGTGTCGCTGTCTTTTTTACGCCATTAGTAATAAGTGATAATCAGGTTTTGTATAAAAAATTACATCAAAATTTTATTTTAGGTGAAGGCATTTTTAATTCTGCACAAGCCACTTTGCATTATATGACGCATAAAGAAAAGAGAGTGATTGAAGCTAGTAGAGATCTAATGGTGGCGCGTATTCAAAGAACAAAATCTTACGATCAATTTGACAGAGATTTTATGCGTGAAAGTGCTGTGAGCGAAACTAACTGCTTTGAAAGCTTGATTATGACAGAAGACACATCCAGGCTTTTTGCAAAACACCCTGAATTAGGAACATCAGTATCCATCGGTGAACAAACACTCACCAGATTAAAAGCTGACGTTGTAATGGCGACATTACGCTTTTCTGCATCATTAAGTGGAGCTGCAGATATCCCCCTTGGTTCAGCTAATTGCTTAGCGCGTTGCGAAGACCCAGGCTATCGTTATTACGACTACTTTGTTTTAGACCATGTACGTTCACACCATATTGATGCTTTGTTGGATTATGCAGAAAAGCATTGGCAAAGTGCAATTCATTGGAATAGAGATAAGTCAAGTGATCTGAAAGAAGCACTTGCACTATCTTTCTGGGGACAAACCATTGCTACACCTTATAAGCGCGGCAGCGAATCAATCGCAAAGTGGGTAGTAAAATTAACAACGCGTTATCATGGGCAAGAATTAGTTTTTCAAACCAATTTTGCTTTCCGTATGCCATTTGCAATGTCGCCTGAAGATTTTGTTGATTATTTCAAAGA
Organism: uncultured Alphaproteobacteria bacterium; assembly: GCA_903861255.1. Lineage (GTDB taxonomy): Bacteria > Pseudomonadota > Alphaproteobacteria > Paracaedibacterales > CAIOTO01 > CAIOTO01. The sequence goes on from CAIOTO010000237.1 coordinate 9,542, forward strand.
AAATGTAGCTTTAAAAAGTGAATTGGCTGAACATTTGAATTAAAATATATAAGAAAATAGAATCATTCCTTAATAAAACACCTATCAACTAAAACTCCGTATATTCACAAAAAAACAAACGATGAATAACGGAGTTTTATTTTATTTTTATATTCAGCCAATAAACACCCACCACCATCATCGGCACACATAACGCTTGCCCCAATGTTAGCGTCATAAAACCAAGTGATAAAAAGACATCAGGGTGTCTAAAATATTCCACACCAAAACGAATGACGCCATACGACAACATAAAAAGACCCGACAAACGCGCAGGGGTTTTAGCAAATCGCTCGATAAAAAACCACGTTAAAAGACCAATAATAAGCCCCTCCCCGACTGCTTCGTATAATTGGCTAGGGTGCCTTGGCAAACCATCGCTTTTAGGAAAAATCACTGCCCATGCTACGTCCGTTGGGCGTCCGTAATGTTCCGCATTAATAAAGTTTGCGATGCGGCCAAGAAAAAGTCCAATTGGCGATACAACCGCCAACAGATCACCAAACCGCATTAATGGAATGCTCATCTTTCGGCAATAAAGAATAGTGGCAACAACAACCCCAAGCAATCCTCCATGAAATGCCATGCCGCCTTGACGTGTTTTAAGAATTTCCATTGGATTTTGCAAAAAGTGCACAGGATCATAAAACAACACGTATCCTAAACGTCCACCAAGAATAATCCCCACAACAGCCCAGGTAATAAAATCATCAAAATCTTTTTGCTTAAGGTCAAACAGATGCACAATCCGGCGTGCATAAAACCATGCCAACGATATACCCGCAAGATAGGCAATGCCGTACCAGTGGATTGAAATAAGACCAAGATCAAGGGCCACTGGATTAATCATAGGGAATGGAATAATGTACATATTAAAAACTCAATGACCACGACTAGCAGATAAATCAATTCGCCTATCCACCAACATGTAACAGACGTCACCCAATAAATGCAGCATCATCCCCAGCAATGTAAACATGTAAAGCGTACCAAACATCACTGGGTAATTACGGCTTAGCGCCGCCTCAAACCCTAGTAAACCAAGCCCATCGAGTGAAAATAAAACCTCAATCAGCAAAGATGATGTAAACAGAACCGCAATAAAAGCTGCCGGGAATCCAGCAATAACAATCAACATAGCGTTTCTAAAAATATGATTGTACAGCACACGGTGACGGGGAGCCCCCTTAGCACGCGCTGTTACGACATACTGCTTATTAATTTCTTCCAAAAATGAATTTTTTGTAAGCAATGTTAATTTGGCAAAACCACTCATGATCATCGCGGTTAGTGGCAATGCTAGATGCCAAAAATAATCTTTGATCTGTCCAAACCATGATAGCTTATCATGGTAATCAGAAACCAACCCACGCAATGGAAAAATACTAAAAAAGCTGCCGCCAGAAAAAACAATAATAAGAAATAAGGCGAACAAAAAACTTGGAACAGCATAGGCTATAATAACAAGCGCACTTGTCCACACATCAAACTGGGTGCCATCACGCACTGCTTTTGCCACACCTAAAGGAATTGAAATCAGATATACAAAAAGCGTCGTCCATAAACCAAGCGAAATCGATACAGGCATTTTCGAGCACACTAAGGATACAACCGTCTGATCGCTAAAATAACTTTTACCGAAATCAAACGTCAGGTAATTCTTAATCATCAGGATGAATCGTTCATGTGCTGGTTTATCAAAGCCAAATTGCTTTTCAAGTTCTTTTATGAAAGCAGGATCAATACCTTGGGCACCTTTATAGGCAGAGGAATGATCGCCGCCAAATCCAGCACTAGCACCACCCGCCATCATGTCATCACCACCACCAAAACGCATATCCATATCTGACGACTGACCACGCATTTTAGAAAGAATTTGCTGCACAGGGCCGCCTGGTGCTGCTTGGATGATAATAAAATTAATAAGCATAATCCCAAACAATGTCGGGATCATGAGTAAAATCCGTTTTAATAAGTAGCTTAGCATAAGAACGTTCAGTTAAAGGTCACCTCTATTTTTTAGCACGATTTCAGATGATATTGCAAAAAAACATCATTTTCATGAGAAACAATAAGAAATGCTTACTTTTATTATATAAAACGACATTAATGCTCAAGAAAAACTTGACGCAGCGCTTTAGATGCTGTTTGATCATTGCAGATCTATTCTTTAAAATAATAATTGTTATCCGTGTCAGACACTCACTCTATCGAAAAAAATCCCCTTCGTCACATTGCTATTGTCATGGATGGCAACGGAAGATGGGCAAAAAAAAACAATCTTCCCACTATTGCTGGACATAAAGCAGGCGCAGAGGCAACGCGGCGCATAACCGAAGCCGCAGCAAAGCATAATGTTGAATATCTTACTCTTTACACCTTTTCAACTGAAAATTGGCGCCGGGATGAACGTTGGATCAATGAACTTTTTGGTCTTCTCGCATGGTACCTTGAGCACGAAATTGCTATTTTACATAAAAACAATGTGCGGCTTAAAACAATAGGTGATCGCAAACGTCTACCGGAAAAGATACAAAAACTTATCAATAAAGCCGAAGATAAAACAAAAGATAATACAGGGATTACCGTCGTACTTGCATTGAGTTATAGCGGCCGCGATGAAATTGTGCGTGCAATAAACACAATTATTAACGATTCCAAAAACGGCATTATCGATTCAATTGATGAAAAGTCATTTCAGGGATACCTTGATACCCATGACTTTCCTGATATTGATCTCTTCATCAGAACAAGTGGCGAAAAGCGCATAAGCAACTATTTATTATGGCAAATTGCATATACAGAACTTGTTTTTGAAGATGTTTTATGGCCAGACTTTACAGAAGAACATTTAGAGAAAGCTATGCATGAATTCAAAAACCGAGAGCGTCGCTATGGTCTCTATGTCGCTTAAGAAGTCACAGCTCATGCAACCACAGTTTGAACTATTCACGCGTATACTCAGCGCATCAATCCTAGTTCCATTTTTCTTATGGATAACCTATGTTGGCGGATGGATTTTTTTGGGGGTACTCACCCTCGTATTTATATGCGCACTTCGTGAATGGTCACGGCTTTCAACAAACAGCATATTCCACCCATTATGTCTTGCAACCCTAATTGGGGTCATAGCCTATCATTCCCATGCATACGTTGCTTACATACACGCCATTGGTGGCCTTGCATTACTGGGAGCAATTTATTATCAATACTCAACCATAGCGTTACCATCCATACAACGCTGGGTGCTTTTTTTAAGTGGATTAGCCTACATCACAACATCTATGTCGTTCTTTATTCAAATAAGCCAACATAGCGCAAACAGTTCCTTTTTCCTTTTATGGCTATACGCGATTGTATGGGCAACAGATAGCGGCGCATACCTTGTTGGAAGGACGCTAAAAGGACCAAAGCTTTGCCCAATGATTAGTCCTAATAAAACGTGGTCAGGCTTTATTGGTGGCCTTGTTGTCGCGATTATTGCTGGTCATTATCTTTTAAAAACATTAAACATATCACTTTCAGCATCCATACCGAACACTTTGCTTATTTTAATACTTTCTCTTACAGCTCATGCAGGAGATTTAATTGAATCATCCGTAAAACGATATTTTGGTGTAAAAAATGCTGGTGAACTTATTCCTGGTCACGGCGGAGTACTTGATCGGCTAGATAGCCTGTTCCTTGTCGTGATAATGGCAGGACTTTTGGCACTGTTTGGAATAGTTAGAATTTAATATAACTTCAAACATCTTGAAAATCATTTTCAATTATAGACTCTTCAACATGCGGTGATGGCGTAAAAAAACCACCATCATCCTCGCTAACATTTTTTTGTGCATTACTCAAAAAAATTGATGTGTTTATACTGTTGCTTTTGTGTTGATAGTTGACATTCTTGTGTTGGACATCCGAATCATTAATAAAATTCAAAAAATAACATGTAAAAATTCCTAATGAAAAACCCAAGGTAGTTGTATATATAATTTTTTTCACATGACTCTCTTTACAAAAATATCCAGTTATTCCAATACATATCACACATTATGTAAACAAATAGTAAAAAAACGATTTATTTATAAAAATAAATCTAAAAACAAAATTTATTAACAATAGTTTAATGTTTATTAAGAGAAATTTAATATTTATTGATTTTGTTAACACTTTGTTAACCTTTTCGCTCTAATTAACCTTTTGTAAAGACAAATTACTACAGCGTTAATGGAGGAGATAGGTTATGTCTAGCATCCAAAAAATATTTCAGAAGAACTCCCTAATAATAATGTTTTCGTATCTATTAATTACGATAACAAATGCATCGGGTGTAGATTTTTCAGAAGATTTAGAAAACAAAGCATCCAAGGCAACATCACATTCGCTTAAAACTGTGCGCATACTAAGCATAGATGGAGGAGGCGTCAGAGGCGGTGCAGCAGCACGAATACTACAACACTTTGAAGAAGAACTTGGTCATTCAATTAGTGATACGTTTCATCTTGTCGGAGGGACATCTGCAGGCGGAATTATCTCAACATTTTTAACAACTCCAATTGAACCAGGATCTACACAACCAAAATACTCTGCGGCAGAACTTGTTAGTATACTTCAAGAACGCTCCGCAGATATGTTCGTCCCAAGATATATATCATGTTCTGGCTTGTTTGGCCCTAAGTATAGAACCGACTGCTTTCGTTCGGTATTATCTGAATATCTTGGACATGACACAGTTGATAATGTGACCACCCCTACTGCGGTCGTCACTTATGATTTGGTGCGCCAAAAACTTAAAACAATTACAAGCTGGAACAAAAAAGAAATATTCACAAAAATCACGGCAATTAATTCAACTGCAGCTGCAGCAACTTACTTTGAGCCCTGCTACGCCATTCCTGTCGATAATTCAAGAAGGGTATATGAACTTTCTGATGGAGGAACTGGCGCTAACAATCCAACATTATGCCTTATTACAAAAGCCATGGAACTTTATCCAGATGCTGATAGTTTTGAGATTGTATCTATTGGGTCTGGCAGGGCTGAGAAACCCCTATCCTATCAAATCATGAAAGATGCTGGATTAATGCAATGGGCGCCACATTTAACACGTCTGTTTATGACAGGGGAAACATCAAAAGATGATGCATTTCTGACTGAAGCATTCTTACCCCACACTGACTCTCAGGGTAATAGCCATTCAGCATTCAGCGGCCACTATTCACGCTGGAATCCAACATTAAGACCAGAGAACACACGACTGGATAACACAAACAGTGAAAATCTAAGGGCGCTTGTTGCCGCAGCTGATCTCCATGTTGAATCAAGGCGACCTGAATTCAACGAAGTTGTAGAACGATTACGGACACCAAAAGTAACTTTTTAAATTTGAAGGAAATAGCATGTTCTTGAAGTATACACAAGAAATCGTATTTCCTACTTTTATAAGCCGCTCTCAATCTTTTGCTGCTGCCACTGAAAAAACATAATTGGTACAACAAAAATAATAACCATTGATACGGCTAAGGCACACGCTTGTGGCCAATCACGGTTATTAAAAAACTCGCACCATAAGGCTCGACCAATCATCAACGTGTCTGGTCCGCCTAAAAGCTCTGGGATCACAAATTCACCAACGGCAGGTACAAAAACCAGAATAGAACCTGCCGCTATTCCAGGTAACGTAAGTGGCACGGTAATACGCCAAAATGTACGCCATGGTGTGCATCCCAAATCAAATGCCGCCTCAATTAATGTATTATCAATTTTTTCAAGCGCTGCATAAATAGGTAGTACCATAAATGGCAAATAACAATAAACAATGCCAACACATACTGCAAAACGATTATCAAGCAAAGCGAGTGGCTCGGCAATAAATCCTAGATGAATGAGAATTGAATTAACAACTCCCTGCGCACTAAGTAGCGACATCCAAGCATACACACGAATCAGAAAAGATGTCCAAAATGGTAAAATAACCAATAGTAAAAAAATCATACGTAATCGAGGCGCCGCACGCACAATACCATACGCCATCATATAGCCAAGACCTAAGCAGATAAGCGTCGAAGAACCTGCCATATAGAGCGACGACGCAAAGGTCGATACATAAAAACTATCGTTCAACAGCGTTTTATAGCTTGAAAGAGCAAGTGTTATACGCAATGTATGATCTTGCATCCATTCAAAAACAGGCATAAACGGCGGAATACCAATCATTGCTTTTGAAAAGCTAATTTTAAGAATCATCAAGAATGGAACAAAAAAGAATATAAAAAGCCACACATAAGGGAGCATAAGCACAAGCTTATGCCGCCCTGCGTATAGACTTTCAAGCCGAATTTGACTTTGTTGCCACGATGTGGCTAGTGATTTGAACATATATCATCCAAAAGATAAATCTTAACTTAAGCATATCACATCACTGAGAATCTGTATAATATGCTCTCGTCAAAGCTACTGATTATTCAGGCTAGTTTAAAGGCAAGCAAACTATTGCTAACAGCAACGAACATGCATCATCTCTTGTCTCTCTTCATTTCGTAAATGACATAGGAAGCAACAAGCTTTGTGCCGCATTCCAGTCACGTTCGCCAAGGTTTTTCTCAAACCCGAGCAAATCATCGCATGCTTTTTGGCACATCTCAGAACTGGGCTGCGTATAGGGCGTGTTGCAACTAAGGGTGAGACATTGCACACGGCAAGCCTCTTCTAAATGATGGGTAAAGAAAAATGCTTCCTCGATCGTCGCACCAGTTGTAATTGTGCCATGATTCTGCAGCAACATTGTGTTGTTGGCGCCAAGATCGTTCGCCAAATGTTCGGCTTGTGTTTTTTCATCTAATACAAGCGACTCATAGGGATGTGTTGATACGCGATTATAAAAATGCAGTGCGAATTGACTGATAGGCAGCAAACCACATGCCATAGCGGACACAGCAACCCCATGTGGTGTATGGAGATGGAAAATCGCATTAATATCTGGCCTAGCCTTATAAATCGCACTGTGCATATACACGCCCGTTGGATTGAGTGTATCGAAATAACTTTCCGCAGGCTGAGTCATATCAACGATCGCCAATGATTCTGGCGTGACGTCTTTATAAAGCGTATCAAATCGATTAATAAGGAACGTCTGCTGTCCCGGTAGGCGCGCTGAAATATGTGTGTATGTCCAGTTATCCCACCCTTTAAGGGCGCAGAGACGATAAGCATTTGCGAGTTTGAGTCGAAGTAAGTTCATGTAGCTTGCGTGATTTTTATGTGAATCGTGTATTTGGCGATTCTAGCATAGCATGAAGTAAGTAGGAAGAGCGGCAGTTAAGTAGGAGAGATTTCATTACAACTCATCAGAAATATTCACAAAACACCCTGATTTAATATTAATACGCGGACAATATCAAATTGCTTTTACACCACACACTTTTTTCTGTACACAGATTATTGATAACTGATATACTCAATTAAATTTAGGAGTTTTATCAATGATTCTTTTTCAAAACAAGCATTGGCGATGGCGACATCACGCTAACTAAGCGTTCGCATTATCCGTCAATCTATGTATTCGAAAAAGGTACCTGTCATGTTTAAAAAAATCGCTATAGCCAGCACTGCTGTGCTTGCCCTTGTTGTCACTTTCTGTGTTATAAAAAAGTCCCCAAATAAGAAAAATGTTGTGGCTATCACCCAAATTGCACCACACCCATCCCTTGATCGCATACGCGAAGGCATAATCGATACGATAAAAGCCAGCAAACATAAGGATGTTGAAATCATTTTTCAAAATGCGCAAGGTAACGTCGCAACGGCAACGCAAATCGCCCAGCGTTTTGTCAGCCTTAAACCAAGCGTTATTGTCCCAATCACAACACCATCCGCGCAAACAGTCTATGCTGCTGCAGCATCAAAAGAAATCCCAATCGTATTTGCTGCCGTAACTGATCCAGTGGTAGCACGCCTAACATCTACAAGTGGAGCCAATATTTCTTTTGTCACGGGTGTAACAGATGCCCCACCGTATGCTGAACAAGTTAAACAAATGCAAAAGATGCTTAAAAAGAAAACATTAACAATAGGAATTGTCTACAATCCAGGCGAAGCTAATTCATTAAGCCAAATCACCAAAATAGAAGATGAAATCAAAGTGGCAGGCGGTAAAGTTATTCAATCAGCAGCTGCATCCACAGCTGCAGTCGGACAAGCAACAGCTTATCTAATTGGTAAAGTTGACGCCATATATTTGCCAAACGATAACACAGTTGTTTCTGCACTTACGTCCGTCTTAAAAATAACGCAAGAACAGAAAGTTTCTGTTTTTTCTTCTGACCCAGAATCAGTAGAGCGTGGCTGTACGGCTGCGATTGCACCTGATCAGTATGCGATCGGGACGCAAGCTGGAAAAATAATCATACGGCTACTAGACGGCGAGAAAACAGATACAATACCTGTTGAAAAAAGCATTAAAATAAGTGAATACGTGAATAAAAATGTTGAATCACATATGGGGCTGGGCTCTCCCCAGCATTAAAGCAACTCCATATCAACATTTACAATCACAAAGGAAAATTTAATTATGAAACTAAAGGCCTATTTACTCATTATTACAGCAGTCGTTATTGCTGTCATTGGTTGGAAAAAATATCTGTCACCTCAAACGAGGTCAGCACTCGATGATGGAATGTATGTCATTGGCATCATACAAGTCGTAGAACACCCGGCACTGGATCAAACGCGCGCAGGTATCATGGACATTCTTAAAGAACACGGCTATGTTAGCGCACCCAATGCCCGTATTTACTATGAATCTGCCCAAGGGAATCCAGCACTCGCTACACAAATCGTGCAGAAATTTATTGGTTTAAAAGCAGATGTTATCGTTGCAATAGGCACAACCGTAGCACAAGCAGCTAAGCAAGCCACACAAGGCAACAATATCCCTGTCGTGTTTGCCTCTGTGACAGATCCAATGCAGGCAAAACTTGTTGATTCACTTGAAAAACCAGGAAAAAATGTAACAGGTGTTAGTAATTTTATCTCTATTTCAAAGCAATTCACATTTTTTAAACGCCTCATACCACACTTAAAACAACTTGGCGCTGTCTATAACCCTGGTGAGGCAAACTCTGTCTCTATGATCAATAAAATGAACGAAGTTTCAGATGTATTTGACATTACTATCCACACAACAGCTGCTACAAAAACAAGTGATGTGATGACGGCAGCGCAGAATTTACTGCAAAAAGCACAAGTGATTTTTATCAATAATGACAATACAGCTTTATCCGCAATTGACGTCATTGTAAAAGTTGCAACCGAACATAATATTCCAGTCTTTACGAGTGACGTTGGTTGCCTTGAAAAAGGTGCACTCGCCGCACTTGGACCGGATCAATACGAGCTTGGGAAACAAGCAGGCAGAATGACGCACCGTATTCTGTTGGATGAATTACCAAGTTCAATACCTGTTGAAATGCCCAAAAAAATATATGCAAAAATGAATGCGACAGTTGCTGAAAAGCTTGGCATTGCTTATCAAGAAGATACAATTGAATCATTCGAGGACTAATCAAAGATGACAACCGACTGGACAGATTTTGGCTTCAAGCAAATACCACGGCCAGAAAAGGCATCACTGGTACAAGATCTATTCAGTCGTGTTTCATCAAATTATGATGTCATGAATGACCTCATGAGTTTTGGTTTGCATCGCTGCTGGAAACGTTCATTTATTGCGCGCATGAATTTACATGAACATGATCATATTGTGGATGTAGCTGGCGGCACAGGTGATATCAGCATACTGTTACATAAGACCCTTCCTTTTTTGAATCTAAGAACGACCCTTATTGATTTAACACCAAGTATGCTGGAAGAAGGTCGCCGAAAAGCTATTGACCAAGGTATCATCAAAAACATTGAATGGGTCACAGGGCAAGCAGAAGCGCTCCCCTTAGGTGATAATTCCGTTGATGTGTATACAATTAGTTTTGGCCTGCGCAATGTGGCTGATCGAGCAAAAGCCTTGAACGAAGCCTTTCGTGTGTTAAAACCAGGCGGACGGTTTTATTGCCTTGAATTTAGTCATATGGAACAACAGCATTTACAAAAAATATATGACCTTTATTCATTTTCAGTGCTGCCGTTTCTTGGCAAACATATTGCAAAAGATGAATCGGCTTATCAGTATTTAGCCGAAAGTATCCGTAATTTTCCGAATCGACAAGATCTCGTCAAAGAACCAAGTGACGTCGGTTTTGAAAAAGTCAAAGGGACTGCATGGTCACAAGGGATTGTTGCGTTTCATGAAGGCGTGAAACCTGAATAAGCAATCATTCAAAAAAAATACCGCACGTCATGGCAGCCTGTCTCGACGTAGCTTTAGCGAAGGCGGAAACACTCGCAGAGGGTGTCCCAAGTGTCTTGCCCGTGCTTGACACGGGCATCTAGATCCCCGGATCAAGTCCGGGGATGACACGTGAGGAAGATATAAATCACCACGTCGCCTTCGACTCCTCCATCCTTCACCCGAAGGCTTCGGCCTGGCAAGCTGTGATGACTCCAAGAGGTGACTATTGAAATAGGTCATCCAATGTTTCTGGTTTCTTTTCTTCTTTTACTTTTTGCGCCTCTGGTGGAGCTTCCTTTTTTATAGCAGGTTTTGTAGGCTTAACACCTTTAGTTGTTGTTGGAGCAGGATCAGGCTTAACAACCGCTGGTTTCTTATCAGCAACAAGTGATGGTCGAACTGGTGTTATCTTTGCACTATGTGTAAGTGCTGTATTAGGCCCTTTTAAGAAATCTGAACAAACACGTGCAGGGATTCTGCTACCTGTCGATATTTTAGCCATAGGCGCTCCACTATCATTTCCAACCCAGGCACCAAATACAACATTTGCATATCCTTTATCAGATGTTCCATAATCTTCACGATAGCCTAAAAAGAATGCATCCTTATCGCCATTACTACCTGTTTTACCTGCAACCGTAGAGTCCACGTTTGCCACACGACCAGAGCCAGACTCAACATTTGCACGCAATAAGTCACGCATCGAGGAAAGCGGCGTTGCTGCAATAATTTTTTGCTTGGCAGGTTCGGTATACTGATAAAGAATGTTACCTTCTTTGTCGCGTATTTCAATTACCCCATAGGGCCAAACAGCATACCCTTTATTTGCGAATGTTGCATGTGCCGCGGTTAATTCTAAAAGCGTCGTTTCACCAGCACCAAGCGCAATGCTGAGCATATTTGGCAAAGGCCTACTAATACCTAAACGTTGAGCCGTTTCAGCGACACGTAGCGGTGTTACCTTTTCAGTTATTCGAACAGATATACTATTGATTGATTTTTTAAAGGCCGTTCGCAAATCTGTTTCACCTTGCGAAATATACTTAAAGTTGCTGGGGCTGTATTTCCCGTTGTTAAACGGCGAATCATCCATCATTGTGTCAGGTGTCATTCCTGATTCCATTCCAGCTAAATACACAAATGTCTTAAAAGATGATCCAGGTTGCCTAAAAGCTTGTGTTGCTCGGTTATACTGGCTTTCTGCATAATTTCGCCCACCAACGAGTGCCTTTACTGCACCATCTGGGCTCATTGCAATAAAAGCAATCTGTGTTGCTTTTAATTCTTTACCCATCGTTTCGTTATAATGCTTAGTCACCATCTCTGCATGGCGCTGCATGTCGGTATCAAGCGTTGTTATAACAACCAGATCTTTTGTAATTGGCCCCGTGATTGAAGGTATCGAATCATATACCCAATCAGCAAAATACTTTCCTCCCCTTCCCTGTGCAAGTTGAATATTTGCAAGATCCACTTCACCCTGTCTTAAGTGGCTCTCATACTCTTTGATGTAACCAGCCTCCTGCATAAGACGAAGCACGGTGGTTGCACGTTCAATTGACTTTTTTGGATTCTTTGAAGGTGTAAAACGAGAAGGTGCCTGTACTAATCCCGCAATAACAGCTGCTTCAAAAATTGTCAAATTACGCGCGGACTTATTAAAGTAAGTGCGAGACGCCGCATCAATACCATATGTTGCAGATCCAAAGTAAACACGATTTAAGTACATGGTCATGATCTGAGGCTTTGTGAATTTCCATTCAAGCCACAAAGCAAGTAGTACTTCTTGGATCTTACGTTTCATTGAACGGTCTTGAATCGCAAATAGACCATGGGTTTGAAGAATGTTTTTCGCAAGCTGTTGCGTTAACGTTGATCCACCCTGCACAACGCGCTGGGCTTTATAATTTGTATAAGCTGCACGAACAAGGCCAATAAAATCAACGCCAAAGTGATATTCAAAACGACGATCCTCAACAGCCATAAGCGCTTGCGGAACATACACGGGCAAATCGGCTACAGGAACCATATCTTCATAAAGATCACCGTATGTCCCTAAGATTGTACCATCATGTGTTTGTACCGTGACACTTGGTTTACGCGATTGAACGGATAAGGCGCCAAGATCTGGTAAATCTTGAGAAAACCATAACACAGCTAAAGTTAAGACAATTCCGCCCCAGACACCCATCATAAAAAAGGCGTAAATCATCTTTCCCATAATGCGTGCAAAAAAACTTTTTGAGGTTTTTTTATTTTTTCGTGAACGTTTTGCTTTTTGAGGTTTTTCGTTTGTTCTTTTTTCTTCACGTGAATGCTGAGGAGAACCAGGGTATAATTTCATGCATCACCAAAAAAAGAATTAATTATCAAGGACCATGTTCCATTCATTTTTGAATTATTTTTCAAACTAAAGTGAAAGTAAACACGTTAAAAGTATATTTATATTTGTAAACACATCCTTCACTTCTGTCAATTTTTTTCAGAATCAGAAGATATGACACACTAATATAGTCATAATATCTTCTATCCTACACACAATCATGCTATACGTAAGGTGAAGTCAGGTTATCGCTGGTTGTGCTTGTAAAAGTATGACGAGAGGAAAGTCCGGGCTCCCAACAAACAACGGTGCCGGATAACGTCCGGCGGGTGGTTCTCGAAACCCATTTAGGGAAAGTGCCACAGAAATTATACCGCCAGGATGGACACTTAACTTCGGTAAAGACCATCAAGGTAAGGGTGAAATGGTGCGGTAAGAGCGCACCGCGCGGCTGGTAACAGGCGTGGCAGGGCAAACCCCACCGGGAGCAAGACCAAATAGGAATAACGTTCCGCAAGGACAGATTGTTTGTTATCTGAGTTATTCGGGTAGGTCGCTTGAGGCGTGCAGTAATGCCCGCTCTAGATGAATGATAGCCACAGTGACCGAAAGGTTGCGTTGACAAAACCCGGCTTATCGACTTTATGTTTCGAGATTAATTCTAAGTGTATCACACAAAAAACAGCCTGATTTTCGTCAGGCTGCTTTTTGTTTTTAAACGAACGTCTACCATTACGCAGTAACACGTTCATCTTCACTAAAACTTACAGCAACATCAATCTTCTTAGAAAGTGCTTTCACAGCATAAATCCACACAATACAAACGATAGAAAATGTGCCAAACGCATATGGCGCAATAGCTACAACGTCTTTAGTTGTGGACGCCATCAACAACCCCATTGAAACCCAAGCACTACCAGCTTTACCTAAACGGCCACCAATGAGATCAACAATGGCTTTACCTTTTGATTTTAATTCTGGATCAAGCGGAATGTACGCCATTTCTTTTGTTGGGCCAAATAATGCATACTGTGCGGATTTTGAAAGCAGAATTGCACCTGCACCCAAAAAAACAGAAACGGCATTGAATTTTAAATTAAAAAACTCTAATAGTGGTTGAAGTGCGTCTTTAGAAACGATGAATGCAAAAAACAACGATCCACAGATAAAGATAACTGCAGGCACAATGACTGCCGCTGTAAACCAGGTGAATTTACGCAAAATAAAAATTCCAAAGACCATAAATAAAATGCTAAAGCCTCCTGTTGCCATCGAAAACATACCCATAAAGCCATTATATCCGCCCTTGTCTCCCGCATAGAAAAGCTTAAGCTGTTCTTTCCATTGCATTTCAATTAAGTTCATCACCACGCCAGAAACCACAATAACTACAGCAATCAAAGCAAGTTCTGGCGAACGTATAATACTTTTATTTTTAATAGGTGCGGGTTTTAGCTGCGCCGAATCCTTTTGATCAATCAACTTTAGTGAATCAAAACTGGGCAGCATATCTTTGAGTACACCTTTATGCATACCATGATAAACATAAACCGCTACCCCACCCATTACGACAACGATTGACATCAATAAATAAATAGACACTTGCCACGAATCTGTTCCTGCAGGTACATAATGCTTTACGGATTCCGAGCAGAAATACACAATGCTGCCGGATACGAGGGAAGATAAACTTCCGACAATAGCAAACAAGCCATAATAACGTTTTGCCTCAGAAAAACTAAATATATGATTAGCAAATTCCCAAAAACCAAATGCGCAAACAACTGATCCCCAAAGCTCTGCCAACACATAAAATAGTGAATATGTCCAATAAGCGTATACATTTATCAAGGCAGTATATGCTGGATGTTTTGCATGTAACGCGGTGATTGTTTCTTTTGTCGGATGAAAGAAATCAACGTTTGGGTGAATAAGAAGACCAAAAATCCCAAAGAAAATAATGAATGGTACAATAATCATATAAAATAATTTTTCACGTGAAATATTTTTTACGAACTTCATATATAATGCAACAAATAAGCTTATGGCGAGGAGTCCCGCAGTCCCTCTTAAAAATGGAATTAGCGCTGCTCCCCCTGCATAAACAACAAGAGTGTCTTTTGTATCTCTTAAAATTGTGTAATTGAAAAGAAAACAAAATAGGATAATGCTTAATGGTAAAAATTTTTTCAAAGTGCAACTCGCTTTATATCTTCTAAGGTTTTGGCCAGCTAAACAGCCAGTTTATTTTCGTATCTAAAATAAATTCTAAAATGAGCATTTTATAAAGTAAAGTTTACTAATATACGCATAAAAAAAACGAGACACTTAACTAAAGGTTGATAATGTGCTATTCTGAAAAGGAAACTTTTCAGGAGACAAGCTATGTCAGTAAATTGCAAAAAATGCTCAAGCACAGATCGTGTGAAAAATGGATTTATTCGTGGGTATCAACGTTAC
>CAIOTO010000238.1 GCA_903861255.1 uncultured Alphaproteobacteria bacterium
AATACTTTTATACGAGACTATACTTATTAATTTAAGTATTAGGTGTAGTTATGAAAGTAAATCTTTTTAATTGTGCACGTAAGAAATTAAATAAAACAGTATTGGTGCTTGGGCTGGGGTTGGGAATTGGTATGGGAGGAGAGGCAGAGGCAAGCACAACGTATTCTGGCACGTTGACAGCTGATTCGCCTTCATTTTCACAAAGCCCCACCTTACATTATAAAGCTTATACTCTTAAAGGTCAAACTGGTGTAACTTATACTCTTTCTATACCAGAATCAGTTACAGCTTATTCATATAAAAATTATTTTGATCCTACAGATATGTCTGCTAACACCAAAACAGATTTGTTTAATGACGACCAAATAACTGGAACAAGTCATTATTATATTATTATTGTTGGAAGTGTCGGTTCTTCATATTCAATAACTACTTCTGCGGCGTTTAATCCTCCAGCTAACGTTGATGTTAATGGCATAGATGCAACATATTCAAATTTTAATAGCAAAGGAAATATTACGAATGGAGGATCATCCCCTGCAAATTTAACTATTGATAATCCCACATCACAGTCTTATGTTTTTTCAACCTCTTCTGCCGGACAAGGTATAAATAACTTTATAAAGTCTGGTATTGGAACCCTCACATTATTAGGTCAAAATCAACATACTGGATCTACAACCGTAAATGGGGGCACGTTAAGTGTTGCAAGTGGTAGCATTCCATCAGGTAGCACGATTAACTTGTCTGGTGGAAAGTTGGGTGCAGCAGCAAGCTTCACATTACCCAATTCAGTAGTTCTCAATCAAGCAAGTACGATTGATGCACAAGGACAAGATCTCGTATTAAGTGGCACCATTTCTGGTAATTATGGCCTTACTATTACAAGTTCTGGGGGAAGCAATGTTGGGTCAGTGTCATTAACAGGTTCAAATACTTATACAGGCGCGACGACGGTTTCAGGTGGCACACTAAAATTATCTGCCTCCCCCACTACTAGTGGATCACAAATTACATTCAGTGGCGGCTCATTTAAGGCAGGATCTACCTTTACCATGAACAATTCCGTCGTTGTAAATTCCACAACGTTTGACACCAATGGCTCTAACGTAACTTTATCTGGTCAATTAAGTGGTACCAATTTTACGAAAAGCGGCACTGGCACCCTCACCCTTTCTGGCACATCTAATTTAAGCTCTGGCACGATTACCGTTTCAGCTGGCACGCTTGCAATTCAATCGGAAGATAGCTTAGGAGATGAAAATATTGATATTTCTCTTAATGGTGGCACGTTAAAGGCTGTTGGAACGGTATCTCCAACAGCTGGCAACTCTATCTCAGTGAATTCAGATAGTTCGATTGATACAAATGGCAATACGTATACTCTGTTAGGATCACTGACGGTTGCCTCAGGAAAGATAGTGGAATTCAAAGATAGCGGCAGCGGCGGTGTATTTGATGTTACCGGTGCAAGTTCTGTGTCATCCACAGGCACAATTAAAATCACCGGCGGGACGTATAGGATTAATGCTGCATCGCAATTAGGCGGGGGCGCCACAACTTTAAATGGTGGAACATTAAAACTTACCGCAAGCAGCATAACACTTCCAACGCTTTCTATAACTGACAACAGTACTGTTGATATAGATACATATGGGATAACAATGACGAATCCGATTACGGGTTCTTCTGGCAAGGTGCTTACAAAAGTTGGCACTAGCACAATGATACTGTCAGCGACAAATTCATTTGCCGGAGGCGCACTTTATGCTACGGCTGGTGAACTGCGTGTGTCAAACCCTACGACTCAATTAAGTGGAGCTAGTTATGTGAAATTAGGTAATGGGGCAAACTTGAATTTCACCGCTGGTGGGGTGTTGCCTTGCGCGTTGGTGTTGTAGATATTGATCGTTATAATGCCCCTTCTTCTGTCATCTATGCTCGGCGGGGATCCAGAAAGCAATTAATCAATGCTAAATAGTAACGTGCATAAAACTAGATTCCCGCCTTCGCGGGAATGACAAGGCGTGCTACATAACATTGACTTGACCAGATGATCCATTCAATGATTAGCCTAAAGCCATCATCACCAACGAATAATGGCAGAAGCCCATGTTAGACCGCCGCCCATAGCCTCGATCAACACAAGCTGTCCTTGTTTAATACGGCCGTCAGTAACGGCTTCGTACAACGCAAGTGGGATTGATGCCGCCGATGTATTTGCATGCTTATCAACGGTGATAACAACTTTCTCAGTGGGCAAATGAAAATGATCAATAACGCCTGTAATGATGCGCTCGTTCGCTTGATGAGGAACAAACCAATCAATATCAGCAACGGTTAGCTTGTTCGCTGCAAGGGCCTTTTCAACGGCCTCGCCAATTTTTTTAACAGCGCTTTTGAATATTTCACGGCCATTCATAATAACGCCGCCGCGCTTGTTAGGCGTTTCAATGGTATGGTCGATATACAGCAAATCATAACCACATCCATCGGAATAAAGATGGGTCGATAGCACGCCGCGCTTGTCCGCATCGCGTAATTTTGTGCTATTCGTATTGGCACTTTGAATGCCTGATGATAATTCCTTGTCAAGCTCTGTCGCACGTAACACAAGCGCAGCAGCGCCATCACCAAAGAGAACGCACGTACCACGATCGTTCCAGTCGACAATGCGTGACATGGATTCAGCACCAATCAGAAGAACCGTCTTTGCCTGACCTGCTTTAATAAAATTATCCGCAACACTTAAGGCATAGACAAAGCCAGAACAAACAGCTTGCACGTCAAAAGCGAAGGCATTCGATGCGCCAATTAAAGCTTGTACGCGTGTGGCCGTCGCTGGAAATCCATTATCAGGCGTTGTCGTTGCAAGAACGATTGCATCCACTTCAGCTGCACTCACACCCGCCTTAGCGAGCGCTTGCTTAGCAGCATTGGCTGCCATGTACGCTGTTGTTTCTTCGTCATTAGCAGTATAACGTTGCGTTATACCTGTACGATCACGAATCCATTCATCTGATGTGTTAAGATGCGCTGGTAAATCAGTGTTTTTAACACAATTTTTAGGTAGATAATGCCCAATGCCGGCAACACATGAACGAAAAGTCATTGATCGTTGTTCCTACTTCTTTAATTCAAGTTAAATTGGCTCTGGTGATTCTTTAGTAGACAAAACGTCTACAGACTCAGCACGCGCTGCTTGGTCAATTTTAAGTTGTTCTTGTTGTGTTTGTAACAGCGTGAGTCTGGCTTGAACGCTTTCAATAAAATTGCTTTTAACCATATTAATAGCAACACCAACCGCATTTGCAAAGCCAATAGCATCTGTGCCACCATGGCTTTTTACAGCGATATGACGAAGCCCTAAGAAAACGGCGCCATTATAATAACGCGCATCACTAATTTGCTTTACGCGATCAAAGGCAGGTTTTGCAATAAGATAACCAAGTTTCCCGCGCCATGATGAAGACATACATGTCTGCAGAATGTGTCGCACAAAACGAGTTGTGCCTTCAATGGATTTCAGTGCGATATTACCTGTAAAACCATCAGTTACCACAACATCGGTTGTACCAGCCATAATATCATCACCTTCGACGAAACCATGGAAGTTTAAATTAGACATGTCACGCAGCAATTGAAATGCTTCTTGAACGCCTGCATGACCTTTAAGCTCTTCCGAACCCACATTAAGCAAACCAACTGTTGGGCGATCAATATTAAAAATCTTTGCAGCGAATGCTTCGCCCATGAGTGCAAATTGCACAAGATTCAGTGGTGAACATTCAATATTCGCGCCTAAATCAAGTACGATTGTACGGCCATGACTGCTTGTTGTCGGTAGAATTGCTGGAATTGCTGGACGATTAATACCATCAAGTGTCTTTAAAAGGACCTTTGACAACGCCATATAGGCACCGGTATTGCCCGCTGAAATAACCGCGTGGGCACGGCCATCGCGCACTGCATCAATCGCCATTCCAAGATTAGACTTACGCCCATTTCGAACAGCGACGGCAGGTTTTGTGTAGTTCGTCACGATGATGTCTGTATGGATGACCTCACTGCATGCTTTTAAAAGCGGAGCTGTTTCAAGCGCGCTTTGAATGCTTGGTGCATCCCCATACAGTAAAAAACGCAAGCCTTTTACTTGCGTTTTTTTGAGTGCCAATTCTGTGCCGGGGATAACCATGGATACACCAAGATCCCCGCCCATAGCATCAATCGCGAGCGTAAAAGACATTAGCTCTCGTCTACAGTAGATGCCTTTAATTTCAGCACCTGACGGCCATTATAATGACCACAGCTTTGGCACACATGGTGTGGAAGCTTACGAGCACCGCAATTTGGGCATTCTGCTGTGTTGATTGGTGCTAAGTGATGATGCGAACGACGCATACCCTGACGTGAGCCAGATGTTTTTTTCTTTGGAACTGCCATGAATAACCTCTCTCGGATGCGAGAAACAAATATAAACTTAACTTCGAACAATATAGATTTTTGAGGCAGAAATCAAGACCCTTGTTGCTGCATTCAAATTTTAAGGGCTAAGCATGCATTGAAATCGATTATTTTCCATATTGCCTTTAAAAAAGGGTGTAGCATCGATCATGCTTCTTAGCGTATAGTATGCTTAGATTTTTAAAATAACAAAATTGTATGCGCATATTATTATCTAATGATGATGGAATTAATGGTCATGGCCTTAAAGTCCTCGAGAAAATAGCACGCACACTGTCAGATGACGTGTGGATTGTAGCCCCTGAGCTTGATCAAAGCGGCTCAAGCCATTCATTGACACTGCGTGATCCTTTACGTATTCGTGAAGTGTCACCTAAGAAATACGCTGTTTCCGGCACACCCACAGATTGCGTGATGCTTGCCGTCTCGCATCTTATGAAAGATAAACGACCTGATATAGTGCTATCGGGTGTGAATTATGGCGCTAATATTGCCGAGGACGTGACGTATTCAGGCACGATCGCTGCAGCAATTGAAGGCGCACTATTAAACATTAGATCAATTGCGTTTAGCGTTAATATTCAATATGGCCATCCAGCAAAATGGGCGACAGCTGAGCATTTTGGACCTGAAATTCTAAAAACAGTGTCAACGATACCTCTTGAAAAAAATGTGATTATCAATGTTAATTTTCCAGACGTCGTTGTGAACTCTGTTAAAGGGATTCGTATAACAACGCAGGGACATCGCGCAGGCGAAGATGAATTGACGGAATGCAAGGATCCTCGCGGAAAGTCTTATTTTTGGATGGGAGCCGGCATGTATCGCTACACACCAGATCCATCCGCGCTTGAGCCTGGATCGGACCTTGAAGCCATTCATGATGGTTATATATCAATTACACCATTGACCCTCAATTTAACCCATGAAAAAACGTTGAGCAGCTTGAAAGGTGCTTTTGGACTATGAAATTATTTTTTCCACACGAAAAACTTGTTATTTCGTTAGCGTTTTTGTTGTCATTGACAGCATGTAGTGATCGTGAAAATGGTCCATCCGAAATCGTGAATGCACGCCCTATATCACCGTATTACTTTGTTAAAAAAGGTGAAACGTTAGCAGATGTAGCAGCAAAGCATTCTATGAAAGAAGAAGAGCTAATTTCGCTAAATAATTTGAAGGCGCCTTACACATTATTCGAGCGTCAACGTATTCTTGTGCGCGTGCTTGGAAAAAGTAATGCAGATTACACAAAACCCGATGGCGACATTATGGTGAAGGAACTCGATGAAGAGCCAAAAATTGGCGATGAAGAAAATAAAGATAAGGATAAAGATGCTGCAGTAGATCCACTGGCTTCTTCTGAAGATGGCACGTTTGGTGATGCAGGCACAGCGGATGCGACGGACTCAGCCGTTCCATCTTCTGGAAAAAATGCATTAGCGTCAAAAGGGACAGCTGCGAAAGGCGCATCTGCTGCTGCACCTGTTTCATTTGATTGGCCGGTTAAAGGGAAGATACTAACTAAATTTGGTCAAAAAATGCCAGATGGCACGGTTAGCGATAGTTTGCAAATTTCAGCACCAGTTGGCACAAAAGTAAAGGCTGCAGCTGCGGGTAAAATTCAAAAAGCAGGTGAAACGCTGCCAGGATTTGGTAAAATAGTTGTGGTTAAGCATACCGATGGAAAACTATCCTTATATGCACACTTGAAAGAAGTATCCGCAAAATCAGGTCAACAAATAGCGCAAGGACAAGAACTTGGCCGTGTAGGCAAGAACGGCACTCAACCAATGCTATTATTCCAAGTTAGAAAAATGGCTGGAAAGAAATTTGTGCCTGTTGATCCAGCGGCACTCTTACCTTAACGGCTATGATGTTACATCTGCTTTAGATTAATTGATGCGCCCTCTTATAGTGAGGGCTGCAATAATGAATAAAAGGTGCCTGTATTAATGCGCCTCTGCGTGGTGTTCCTGCGTGCGAGCAGTAGCATACTCTGGCTTTGGATTTGCTTCCATTACACGTATTTGGCGCCCTGCCACATCGGTACCATTAAGAGAAACCATCGCTTTTTGAGCTTCTTCAGCGCTTTGCATTTCCACAAAACCAAAACCTTTGCTGCGTCCTGAAAAGCGATCCATCACAACTTTTGCGGATATAACTGAACCAAAATTGGTAAAAACTTCTTGTAATTCAGCATCGCGCATCGTGAATGATAAATTGCTGACATATAACTTGTTATTCATAACTGCTCCTTAAATAAATCAATGACCGTAGAGCTCAGCAGCATAAATGCGACTTGATCAACCGTCATGATTAGAATAAATCAGCAATGGTTAAAATCGAGTAAAGGGAGAAAAAATAAAATTCGATAGGTGTGTTTTTTAAGGTATCTTTTTTTAATGTAATGGCTGAAAGCACGAAATGGATACTGTTCATAGAACTGTGTCAGCACTCCCAAGTTTATGAACCCTCATGTGTTTATCTTCTGCCATAAATATGCCATTTGCCTCAAGCGCGTCTGTTTTTATATGTGCAAGTGCAAGCTGCCCGCATACAGAACGAAGCATACCAACACTTACACCATCTTGCGTAACATCTGCTCCGCTTGCAGGCGCATTCGTTTCAAATTCAACACACACCAATTGACGCTTACCAAGTTTGCGGTAATGCATACGTGCTGTTAATTCTTGCCCAACATAGCATCCCTTTTGAAAATCAATTGCATTCAACCGATCGAAACCGTATTCCATAATGAACCCTCGTTCATGCGGCACGTCGCGCGCGCCATCGGGAATGCATAAGCGGATACGCTGCATGTCATAAGCAGCAATATCTACGCTCGCTTGCTGTTTTTTTGCGGTATAAACACGATATCCCATTTCGGCAGTACGCGGATCTTGCATGACCAAAGCATCATTATCAAGTGAAGGCGCATCAAAACATGCATACACACCAATATCAACACGTAAGGCAAGCACTACCTTTGATCGCAATTTATACATATTTAGTTTTTTAAGTAATTCAATGGCATGTTCGGCCTCAACATCAAGCCATATATGATCAAGTGCCAGCATTGTGACAAACGCATCATTCAAAAATTTTCCTTGGGAATTCAAAAACACCGTATAAATGCATGCACCGGGCACTAACCGTGTCATATCATTGGTGGTTTGACCTTGCAGAAAGGCAACGGCATCTTCGCCTTTAAATTCAATAACTGTGCGATGGGCAAGTGTGAAGAGAGTCATGTGGCCGTTTCTATTTTTGATAGCATCTCTATTTGAATCATAGCATTTTCATGAATATCTAGGGATAAAAATCTTGGTTCGGCCATTTTATTCGTGTTGCATATTAGACTGAAACGATGGTTATTCTCCGTAAATATGCGGCTTCATTGTCACTTCTTGATTGTTTGCCCTAAATAAGATTTTGGGGATGGAAGTGCGTTTAACATCTCTCTGATTTCTTTATCTTCCATACGAAAATAATCAATAGGGCGCAAATTCTTAATATCTCGAGCATGTATATTTGCATTAGCTGCAATTAGTAGCTTTATGATATTCGTGTGTCCATGCATAGATGCAACATGCAAAGGAGTCTGGATATGATTGTCAGTTATGTTTACATCTGCACCAGCTTTAATTAACATTTCTGCAATATCTATGAATCCTTTGTGGCAAGCAACGAGCAAAGGCGTTTCCTTGAATTCGTTTTGTGCATTAATACTTGAACTTACGTCAGAGGAAAGAAGAATTTTAACAATTTCTTTGTGTCCACGCAGACATGCATTGTGTAAAGATGTAGTTTCCCATCTTCCTATAATATTCACATCTGCTCCAGCTTTTATAAGTACTTCAACAATATCCGTGAAACCATCTAAGCAAGCACGATGTAGTGGCGTGTCTCCATCATTTCCACGAACTTTTACATTTGCGCCAGCCTTAACAAGTAATTTTAGGCTTTCTATGTTGGGACCTGATTTTCGGTATGGGGTATTACTAGTGTCTGATTCAATCATTAACTTTACGAATCCTGACATATTAGAACAGCAGTGAATTAGTAATGTTTTACCATTTTCATCGCAACATTCTATGTCTGCATTTGCATTAATAAGCATTTCTATTATATCTGTATACCCAAAAAGGCATGCTATGCGCATTAATGTAAAGCCTTTTCCAGCACTAACATTTACATCCCCTCCCGCTTCAATCCATTGTCGCAGCCTTTCTGTGTTACCATGGGCACAGGCATCAAAGATTTCTTCTGTGGGATTGGATTTGGCAGTACTAGGCACAGAGCTATTCTGACTCTCTGTAGCGTGAAGTTGGGGTGTTATTGCAATCGATAATAGTGAAGTTGCTAATGCAAGCAGCATGTTCTTTGATTTAGCCATGTGATTTTATCCTTTTATTGAATGATTCTGTGAGCAAGCAATCCAGCTCTGAAAACTATGAGTGACTATTTTCTTAATATGTGAATTATTTTTATGATTTCAATGAAAACTGTCAAATATTATTCATTTTATACGTGTTAATTTTTGTGCAAGCAAGTAGATTTGTACGGATAAAAACCTTGATTAACTTAAATTATACCGTGCAATCACGTTCAAAAATTTAAAAATTACACGGATATTTGCTAATTGCCTGCCGTTTCCTTATGATGTAGCGTGTTCAAAAAAGATATAAACAATTATGACTCAAACCTTCTCTCTCTATATCCACTGGCCGTTTTGCGAATCAAAATGCCCGTACTGTGATTTCAATAGTCATGTCCTTCGCACGATTACCGAAGACATGTGGATTAATGCAATCATTCATGAAATGACACGAACACGTGATTTGATGCAACCGCGCACGCTGTGCAGCATCTTTTTTGGCGGAGGCACGCCATCATTGATGTCACCCGAAGCTGTAGCCGCAGTCATTAGTGCCGCAAAAACGCTGTGGCCGACGACGCCAAATCTTGAAATATCGATGGAGGCCAACCCTGGCTCCGTCGAGGCGGCGCACTTTACTGGTTACCGCCAAGCGGGCGTAAACCGATTATCACTTGGGATTCAAGCACTTAATGATGCAGATCTAAAAGCGTTAGGGCGCAAACATAGTGTAGCAGAAGCACTTAAGGCGCTTAAAATTGCGCAAAACACCTTTGATCGCGTGTCGTTTGATTTAATTTATGCGCGCATGAACCAGACACTGGATGCATGGCAAGATGAGCTTGCAATAGCATTATCATTTGGCACAGAACATCTATCTTTATATCAACTCACAATTGAACCTGGCACGGCTTTTGCGCCGTTGCACAAACGTGGAGAACTTGTAATCCCTGAGGAAAACGAAGCGTATCATTTATTCCAGCTGACACAAAAAATGACAGAAGCCGCTGGCTTGCCTGGTTACGAAGTATCTAATCACGCCCGCCCAGGGAAAGAATGCCAGCATAATTTGACGTATTGGAATTATGGTGATTACGTGGGCGTTGGCCCTGGCGCGCATGGACGAATTCATTTGGCAAATGGAAACCGCGTTGCGACGCAACAAATTAAAGCACCCGAGTTGTGGCACAAATCTGTTTCTGAAAAAGGAACAGGCGACCAATCGGTGATAGAATTGACGCAAGATGAACAGTTTAAAGAACGGTTGTTGATGGGACTAAGACTTAAAACGGGTATTGCAGCTTCGTCGCTTGGGCGCGCGTTTACAGCGTTTGAACAAACTCGTCTTGAGGCACTTCGTAAAGAAGGATTGCTCATGTCAAGTAAGACTCAACTGCAGCTAACAGCAAAAGGTACGCTGGTGCAAAATGCTATTTTGGCGTATGTGCTGGGGGATTGAGCAATCTTCACTGTCATTCCCGCGAAGGCGGGAATCCAGAAAGGGCGCTATTTGTTATTTATTGTTATCGTTCAGTAACAACTAGATTCCCGCCTTCGCGGGGATGACAAACAGAATTCAACAATGACGCTACCCGCCCAAACACTACATCCACAGGTAATTCGGCAAGCGAGGCAAATTCAAATTCTTGCACAGGCATGGGATAAAAATGTTTTGTATTGGGTACAAACTCTGTTGGCGGAGTAAGTCCATACAGCACAATTAAGGGCAATGATTCAGCCGTTGCCATTAAATGCGCCCCGCCTGCATCGTTTGCAACACCCGCGTGGAGACGCTTTGCAACTGCAAGGGTAACATATACAGATCGATCCTCCGTCGCTTGCAATGGAAACAATGCATTCGGCACAGCGTCACGAATAATTGGATACCATTCCAGTTCTTGTGGACCAATAAGATATACAGGAAGAAATCCATCTTGCAATAATTTTTGTCCAAGCGCGATATATGACTCTAATGGCCAACATTTATTTCTGCCGCCTGAACCGGGCGCCAAACCAATCGCGCGGCTAATGTCAGCTTCTGGCACAAGGGTTTCTGCTAATTTTAAATACTTCTCAGGCACAACAATCGGTGCGTAATCAGGTTCCACCTCGCGTTCGCATAGATTCGACAAAAGCCACATCAAGTCGCCCAATACGTGCGGCGGGCGTTTAGGAATAGGCAAATGCGGTTTAATATCCGACAACGCAAAATTCTTATAACGCGAATAAAATGTGTTGTGTGGAATGCGGTATGCAGCAAGTGTACGATTCCAACGAAGTTCTGGATTGATAATAAGGTCAAATTTGGACGCATCTTTAGGCCTAACAACAGGACGAACGATATCAAGCATTGATTCACCTAAGCGCGTATTTGTTATAACTTCATTGATATTGTCGCCAACAATGTCTTTTAGTACGTTTGCATAAACGCATCCATTGCGAGCCAGCCATGTAATATGTGCGTTGGGGAATTCTCGCCTAAAAGCGCGCACAAAGGGTAACTTGACGAGCCCATCACCGATGAGTTCGCCGTTTGATATAATCAAAATATTATTATAGTGTGCGGGCATAAGGTACTACTTTATGCACCACCCATCACTTTTATCGTCACCGTGCTTGACCCAGTGATCTCGTCTATTTTTCAATAATTCAACTCTTAATCAGTCTCTACCTTTGGGTACTTTAGATCCCCGGGTCAAGCCCGGGGAAGACACTAAACAGAGTGATTTTCAAAAATGTAGGGCAGTGTGATTACTATGTGATTGTTTTCATGAAGATATTCTAAGCTATTTTATATAAAACGCAATGCGTGAGAGCATATTTTTACCCCGCCCTACCCTTTCAAGTAGTTCAGCAAACTCAAATGCGCCAACGATCCAATATCATTTGATGTTCCTGCTGTCTCTTCATGCAAAAATTGCTCATACACCATAAAGTTTTCCAAAACGCGCTGCACATAATTTCGTGTCTCCGCATATGGAATGCACTCGATCCAATTGACAATATCAGTCTCTGGCAATCTTGGGTCACCATAATCCCTAATCCATTCATCCACAGGCTTTGGCCCCGCATTGTAAGCAGCCAGACTAAGGATTAAACTACCCCTATAATTATCCAACAATCCTTCAATATGCGATGTACCAAGTGTTATGTTTTGAACCTTTTCGTATAAATTTATCTTCGAAGAAAGGTTGATCCCAAATCGTTTAGCCATACGAGCCCGTTCTTGACGAGCAGTTGCAGGTACGAGTTGCATCATTCCTCGTGCATTAGCTTCACTTAACGCAGATTCATCAAACCCACTTTCACGCCTGATGATTGCATGCGAGAGTGGCATTAAGAGTCTGCCAAATTGACTTTTAGGAACAATGCGGCCAACAGAAGCATTTCTTGTTTCTGTGCGCAACAATGGATACGCCACCTTAAATGTCATGTGCTTTTTTCGTGCTAATAAAACAGCATACGCACGACTTTTCATCGTCTCAGCCAAATCAAATACCTGCCGCTGGAAAGCCAGCGTTTGACTTATGTTAAGCAGTGCAAAAAAGAATGAATCACAATTGTGCCCTTTAATTGCTTCTGGCACCGATCGAATCACTTGCACAATTTCCAAACTCTCAAAAGCCGCCTTTTCAGCCTCTGGAACCGTAATTTCTAACACGGCCTTAAAAGACACATTCTTAATTGTAGGATGTTGATCTTTTAATTTAGCATGAGCAATTTGGCTAGCGGCCATTTGACCATAAAACGTTGTGGAATAGGTGCTTGCCTCGAGAAATGCCTTTTTTGCTTCGCTGAGCTGGTTCAGTTTTAAATAAGACTCGCCAATCCAATAAAGCACACGCGCTTTACTGATTGATTCCTTTACAACTGTTTCAATTCCTTTAAAAACAGCCAATGCTTTTTCAGGCTTACTCGCATAATTAAGGGCAAGCCACCCTGTCATACAATGTGCATGCGCACATTCTTCCTTGCATCGTATTTCACCTTGATGCTTTTCTTTATTAATTTTAAATCCATGGTTTTTCACCAATTTATATGCATCAATAGGACGTTTAGCATCCATCATCCGGCGCGCAAGAAGATTACGTTCTTTCCAGAAAGTGCTTGCATGTTGCTGTTCATCTAAAAACATATGCGTCAAAAAAAGCTGAACGGCGGCTTCGGTGCCTTCAGCCGTTTTGAGATGCCGATAATATCGAATCAATTCAAAGATAACACCTTCATTATTGCCAGGCACACTAATCAATTTTTGCGCTCGCTCAGCCGCATCTGACTTCTTCGCCAATAAATCAAGGCGAATCGAAATGCGTTCCTTTTCTTCAGGTGTTAAATACCCAAGCAAAGCCGTCGCATCACTACTATGCTTTGTATAAAGCATATTGCTGCTGTGCAAATATGCCCATAGAAACGGTAAATATTGCTTATAATTTGCAAGCTGGCCAATAATGTCAGCTGGAATTGGAAAAGACACGAGTAATTTATAAAACTCTTGTTTTGCTTGGTCAATCTTACCTTGGGAGAGCAAGGCCTTTGCATAATAAAACTGACCTTTTCCTGTGCGTGGATGATAGCGATCAAAGAACTGAACAGCTTGAGCTGCAGCCACAGGATCCGTTCCCGGGTCATCCAATGCATTCTCAGCCTTTTCACATAATACGGATTTTTTTGGCCATGTTGGGTGTTGTTCAATAAACGTAGCTATTTCAATAAACGTGGCTGTCCCTAACAATAAATGCTTCCACTGTTTAAAAAGTGCTTTAGCATCAAGCGCGCTAGCTGTTGGCGTTGTTTGCTTTACTACAGGCGGCACGATTGCAGGTGTTACACTTGGATTTGCTTGCGCTGCAAGTACTGGTGTACTTGAAAGTATGGCGGGCGGATTTATTTGTGCTATAGTAGGGGTCATAAATGTTGGTGTGCTTTGTTTTATGGCAGCAGGTGCCCCTTGTACGGCAGGCGTTACAGGTGTTAATGCAACAGCTTTAGTCATTACAAAAAACCAACAGAGTGCGATAGTGAATAAAGAATAACGGTAAAACAACACATCTTTCAAGGAGCATTTCCCTTATGCTAAAAGGTTCAATTGTAGCACTTATAACGCCATTTCGTTCTAATCAAATAGATGTCGTGGCATTAAAACGCCTTTTAGAATGGCACCTTACGCAAGGCACCGACGGTATTGTTATGTGCGGCACAACGGGCGAAGCAGCCATGCTAACCCCAGAAGAGCGCGCCCTTATCATAAGCATAGCTGTATCCGTGCTAAAAGGTAAAGTCCCTGTTATTGTTGGATGTGGCACGTCATCAACGGCTCAAACACTGGCATTGATGCAAGAAGCTGAAACATTGGGCGCCGACGCAACACTTGTTGTGACACCTTATTACGTAAAACCATCGCAACAAGGAATTATCCAACACTTTAAAATGTTACATGAACACACACGCCTTCCCATTATTGTGTATAACAACCCCGGACGTGTTGGGGTAAATATTGAAATTGAAACGGCTGTCAAGTTATGTGAACTACCGCGTGTCCTTGGGTTTAAAGACTCTCATTCCGACCCAACACGCATGGCGGCATTAAGGCGGGCTATTGGCAATAAAATGTCCTTGTTTTCAGGTGAGGATAGCATTGCTTCCGCGCACATGCTGTATGGTGCAGACGGCGCTATTTCTGTCTTAGGCAATGTTGTGCCTGATATGTATAAACAACTCATGAACGCGTGGAAGTCGCATGACATTCAGGCATTTACGAGGCTAACACATGAACTACACCCGCTTTGCACCGCGATGTATGGCGAAACAAATCCGTGTACAATTAAGTATGCGGTTTCAAGAATGGGATATTGCACAGCTGATGTACGACTGCCGCTAACACCGATTCAAGACGAGACCAAGCAAGGAATTGATGATGCACTTGCACGGCTTAATAAAATGCCGAAGGCGGCTTAAGATTAAGCATATATTATTTGGAATCCACCGTCATGGCGAACCTGCGCAGCAGGTGTGGCCATCCAGAAAAAGAAATCTAATTTATGAAAAAACCTTTTTATAACGAAATCATTTAACTGGATGGCCACGCCCGTTGGGCTCGCCATGACGGCAATTACTACACATGATACATATAAAAACAGAGAACCGACATGACCAAAACCACTGACAATTACAAGGTTATCGCGTTTAACAAACGTGCACGTTTTGACTACGAACTGATCGAGATTGTCGAGGCAGGTATCATGCTTATGGGCAGTGAAGTTAAATCCCTGCGCCTTGGTAAAAGCAGCATTAACGAGGCCTATATTGGTGAAATGACCGAAGAAGGCGCGGATCACTGCGGGCTGTATTTAATCAATGCAACCATATCTATATATCCGCAAGCAAAGAACTTTGGTCATGAGGAAAAACGCCCGCGGTGCCTATTGGTACGCAAACGACAAATGAATAAATTCTTAGGATCGATCCGCAAAAAAGGACTGACTATTGTGCCATTGCGGCTTTATTTCAATGGAAAAGGCGTCGCAAAATTAGAAATTGCACTGGCAAAAGGAAAACAGGCACACGATAAACGTGCAGCGATTAAAGACCGTGACTGGAGCCGTGAAAAAGCGCGCGTACTAAAGGGTGAGTAAACACAAGACAACTTTTAATTAAAAAAAACAATATAGAATAAAAATTAATTGAATGTTAATCACACCAGTGATATAGGTATAGTAATGATTACGTTGCACTTACACCTTTTCTGTCATCCTGGAACGTGGTAATGATGTTCTTCAGTTAGGAGTCCGTCATGGCGAGCAACAAAGTTACGTGGCCATCCATCTATTTTAGCATAGTCTGGATTGTCACACCTGCTACGCAGGCTCCAGTCTTCGCTAAGGCTTCGACCTCTGGCGCAGCGCAATGATAGTATTGAACAACCATAATGACCCACAGGATTTTTGCATGAAATTTCTCAAACACATTCTGATCACCGCACTGATATTTTCCCTTGCTACGCAAAGTTTTGCGATGGAAACCGCTAGAGCAATGGAGATAGTTAGCCGTAACTACATAGGTAGAATGAATGATCATAAAACGAACCCAGCCGATGATATTATTCCAGGTTATTCAGGCACGTTGAATCAACTATTTGAAAGAGGGCCAAACACAGAGCCTGTCCCCAAAGAATCTCTTAAAGCAATACAAGGAAATGTCTTTAAAGCCTTGATAGGTAATGCACTTATTCATGGTGACAATATGCTGCTTCGTACACATAGTATTGATAAAGTTGATACAAGTTTATTTAGACACCATGAGATTATTCGCATTGGGCAACAGCTGTCACAAAGAATTGGGCAACAGCTGTCACAAAGATTTGTCTTAGAAACTGCAGTAGATAGTGTTGATGATGTGTTAGCCACTATAGGGACGTTTGACGAGATCAACCTACTTAAAACATATGGCGGCATAGAAATAGAAGATTTAAAAGCATGGTTTAGAGATGTGTACAAAGACCATGCTGAAGGCTTAGCGCGCACCGACGGAATGTACTGGAGACAACCAGCATCGTACAATAGTTTAGATTTAAAAGCGTGCGAACGTAAGGCCGAAGGTAAAATCAAGCAATATTACTCTAGGCCAACTGCAGCGTCAGCAAGTCATGTAGCGCCTGAACAAATGGGAGGTAATCCATTTAGGGTTGATAATAATCATGTTGCGTATAATGGAAAACAAGTACATTTCACGGATTTTACTCGTTTTTATGAACCAATTAGAGCTCTTAAAGGTGAAAAAGAAAAAAAAGAATGGCTCATAAGCAACTTACCTCGGAAATTGGAAGGACTAGAAATTGACTGGTCTAGCATGGATGAAGCTGCAATTATTACATTATGCACACATTTTGTATCTGCGTTTAAACAAGCATATTATAAACTTGTAAATCCAGGAAATCCATATAGTGCGGCGGCAAAGAAAGGTCCCAAAATATCTGCGCAAGATCGAGATCAAGTAGAAGGAGATATGCGAGCACGGAACACATTTCTTCGTTCACAGCCAATCGATGAATCCGCTGAAGATATTGAAATAGCCACAGCAATAGCTAGAAAATTTTTTCATACAAGCAGAAAAGTAAGTGCGTCAGCTGCGGCTTCAATAGCCCTGCATGAGGAAAAAGCAGAGACAAACGTGGACGTAAAACCTGTCACCTTATTATCATCTGCAACAATTCATGGCGATACATCGCCCAGCATAGATGGTCTTGACGAACAAAGGCAAGGATATGCCACACAATTATCAAATGGCGCCTATATTAATTTCTTTATATATCTAAATAATCACATAGTTCCTAAAATGAACTCCGATAAAAAACAAATCCATGCTTTTTTTGATATCAACCCAGAACTTAAAGATCATGTGGTTTTAGAAGCTATCGTTCGCAATAAAGACACCGATAAATTTGATAATGATTTCAGACGCGCAAAAGACATCGCAGATAGAGGACTCATTTGGACTAAAGCAGCACAATTTACGCGAGGTCACTGGTGGACAGTATCCGTTGAAAGACAGGGACCAGAAAAATATCTCTTAAAAATATGGAATTCCACGGGCGCTATAGCAAAAGGGAATGATGAGGAAAATGCTACAATTCTTAAACAACTATTTGCCAGTGCAAATGGTATTGCTGAGGGGAATATTCGAACAGAAACCATTCAGCTAGGCCGCCAAATAAGCGCTAATTCGTGTGGTATTTGGGTTTTTGAAGTTGTAAAACAATTAGTAGAAACAGGCACATATACAGCGCCCATTTCCAGTGAAAAAGAAAACGCTGAAACCGAAGCCGACTGGATCGATATGCTTATGGCATATACAAATATTGTGCTATCTGAGATGCACGTAACTGATCCAGCCATCGAAGACGAAATACAAAGAATTCGTACACTTCGTCATGCAGTAGCAGAATTTTCATACGCTGCATATGAACAACTAGCTGGTGAAGAAAATTTCTTGTATTTTGAACGATTGCAAAAAACCATAAAGAAGGCTTATGGAGAGAATACTAAAAAGTTCATAGAATCTATTAATAATAGAATAATTGAACGATCGGGCACTGATACACCTGAAATGATATACACTGTCGCAATACGGTCAATAACAGATCCACTTAAAGATAACACTTCTATCTATAATGGGGCGATGGCATTACCTGAACACATTAAAGATAAATTAGTTGTTGTGCTAACCGCTTTGAGAAATGAAGCTGTATCAGGAATAAAACAAGATACAGGGGTTCCACATCTGCCACACATCAAACATCTTTTT
Organism: uncultured Alphaproteobacteria bacterium; assembly: GCA_903861255.1. Taxonomy (GTDB): domain Bacteria; phylum Pseudomonadota; class Alphaproteobacteria; order Paracaedibacterales; family CAIOTO01; genus CAIOTO01. The sequence goes on from CAIOTO010000238.1 coordinate 18,146, forward strand.
ACTCATTTTATAGCATACCTACATCAACATTATGCACATGACAGAGAGATGATTGAATATGCTCAAGGCATATTTGCTAAGATTGACTCCCCTTCCGTATTAGAATTTATGAGTGATGGCGCATATGACAAGCCACAAATACGCTGGAATCTTGGCAAGGTGAATGATGGTCTTCTTTTGCCGCCAATAATGGCTTTTGATATTATCTCAAAACAAATTCAAGATTTTTATAAAATAAAAATTAACATTGGCGGAAAAGAAAAACTAGTTGATGATTTAGTTGGTGTATTTCTTGAATTATTAGAAAAAGGACGCACCCCTGAAATAGCGCTCCAGACTATGTATACGACATACTATCCACACTCTGCAGATGCCAGATTTTATCAAGAATTTAAACATAAATTTAAATTGGCATGTGAAGAGCTAAAAAATGAAGCCGTGCTAAAGCATGCTAGAAAAGGAGTCGCTCAACCAAGACCTGCTATAACAGCCGAAAGAGTTCTGTCAATACTAGCTCTTCATGGCCGTCCAGCATGAGCATCGCCATCAGCACTACCATCAGCTTTTGCCGGCGATGACAAACGTGCTGCCTCTCTGGCACTACCTCCTGCTCCGCAGGTTGGTGCAGACACCATAACAGCAAAAGGACAAACAGTCAGTATAGCTGATATTATGAATAAGTTTTCTCATTTAAATAATGTTTCACTAACAGAATTAAAAAGGGGAATTTACACCTTTTTTCATGATTTGGAACAAGCAGACTGGGATTCACTTTATTCGCGAGGACTAGAGCTCATCAATGCAAAGCTAACTGAATTTGGAATGAGTCCTGGTAAAGAATAACAAATTCATCCTGAACTGAGCTGCGCGTCTGAAACAGCTCTGGATTCCCGCCTGCGCGGGAATGACGGTCCTGTGGCATGAATCATCTGGTCACGCCAGATGAAAACCACAAGAAGTGAGCTAAAGGAAAATGACATTGAGCGCCTCCCCTAACAAGGGGAGCATCATTGCGAGCGGAGCGCGGCAATCTATGTATTTAAAAATGTAGACTAGATTGCCACACCCTCTGCGAGGGTTCGCAATGACGGAGTATTCTATTTATCACACCGCAATGACGGGTGGAGGGGGAGTGATGAGGTGCTCTTAACTTAATAGGAGCGCTTCAATTTTCTTACCCGGCCATCTGCTTAAACGTATCTGTTGATGGCATACCATATTCACGCAGCAGTGTAATACTAATACGGCGATTAGATTCCGCAAAAGGATCCTCCCTCACAAACGGGTCTGTTGCCTCTTTACCCATGACAGATTCAAAACGCTTCGCATTAATATTAAATTCTTCCAACGTACGACGCGTTGCATTGGCGCGGTCAGCCGACAATTCCCAATTGCTATATTTACGTGCCCCCACAAAGGGGTGCGCATCGGTATGACCCGATATCACAAGCGAGTTTGGCATCTTTTCAATCAGATTTGCGACTGTTTTAAGCAACTGTTTTGTAAGCGGCGTCATGGAACTACTGCCTGATGCAAACATCGATCGCTTATCCTTATCAATCAGCTGAATCCTGAGCCCTTCTGGCCTATTTTCAAGAATCAAATGCGGCGCCAACCCTTTTAATTCTGGGTTTTTCTGTACAAGGTCTTTAATGGCACCCGCGACCTCTTTTAGCTTCTCATTTTCGGCCAGCTGCAATCTTTTAATGGCTTCTTGCTTTTCTTTTGATTCAGCCGCTGCTTTTTCAATCGCCTTTTGCTGCTCCGCCTTTTTATCAGACATGGCATTCGTGATAGAGCGTTCATACGTTGTTGCTGCATTATTCTCTTTAACCGTCGCTGCCGCCTGATTAAGGGCCTTTGCCTCTGCCACTTTCTCCGCCGCTTGCGTTTTTGCTATCTTAATTTCGTGCAAATCTACTTTAACTATTTTTTCGATTGTCTCATTTATTTTTTGTGTCTCGACCTTGGCTGGCTCTGTTTTTGCTGAATCAATTTTCGCGGGCTCGGGTTTAGGTTGCTCCACCTTAGCTGCTTCAGTTTTCGCGGGATCTGTTTTAGCGGGATTCGCTTTAAGCTGCTCCGCTTTGAGTTGCTCTGCCTTAGCCGCCTCTGCTTTTGCTTGTTCTGCTTTTGCTTGTTCTGCTTTAAGCGGATCTGTTTTATTTTGCTCCGCCTTAGCTGGATCAACCTTGGCATCAACCTTTGCGGGATCTGCCTTTACTGGCTCTACTTTTACGAGCAGATTCTGTTGTGTTTCTTTTGCGGCCTGCTCTTGCTTTGTTTTTAATGGATCCACCACGATTTGCTCTTTCGCAGCCGTCACCTCTGCCTTTTCAACGAACTTAATAGAATCATTCTTTTTTATTTTTTCACTATTCGTCGGGTCAGTTTTCACTTGTTTAGCAGCATTCAATGAATCCGCACTAACTTCCTTTTTATCTTGGAACTCATCCTGGCGTTTACTATTTGCAACATCGACTTCGATTTCCGTACTTTTTGCACGTTCCTGCGTACTTTTTCCGCTGCTATTATTTGGATTCGTTAAATTAACACCGCCCATTAAACCGGCACTACCATTTTGCGATTGCATGTTAATAATAGTTGGCGCGAAATAATCAGCGATACCCTTTTTTTGATCTTCATTTGTAACACTCAGCAACCACATCAGCAAAAAAAAGGCCATCATCGCTGTTACAAAGTCAGCATATGCAATCTTCCAACTACCGCCATGTGCCTCATGTGGTTTTTTCTTGCCTCTCTTTTTAATGATAATAATTGGCTTATCATCCATAATTAAACATCACCTAGCTGCTGCGTTGCTATTTCCAACTCGTCAAAAGTTGGACGTTGATGTTCATCTAATGATTTGCGGGCAAACTCAACAATAATAACAGGGGCACATCCATTCAAGTACGCAACAATGCTTGATTTGATACACAAAATATATTTCTGATCCGATTCAATCGTAGCTTTAAGTGACTGCGCCATAGGCCCAACAATACCATACGAGATCAAAACACCTGCAAAGGTACCAACCAAAGCACCACCGATTAAGTGTCCAAGAATTTCAGGTGGCTGACTGATCGATCCCATTGTGTGAATAACACCAAGTACCGCGGCAACAATTCCAAGCGCCGGTGTACCATCTGCCATTTTTTCAATTGCCGACACGTCGCAATGGTCTTCATGCATTATCCCATCAATTTCCTCCATCATCAGATCTTCCATTTGATGGACATTCTCGCTACCCATTGTTAAAAGACGCAAGTAATCACATAGAAACGTTAACGCCATGTGGTTTTTTAGAAATGAAGGAAACCGCTGAAAAATAGTTGATTCTGTTGGAGATTCAATATGCGCTTCAAGCGACAACATACCTTTTGACTTTGCCAACTTAAACACACAAAACAAAAGACACAACAGTTGCAAATACTCTTTTTTATGATAGGTTGGCCCCGCTGCAATGCGACTTAAACTTCCCATAGTCCGTCCCACAACAGTTGAAGGATTCGCAATGATATAAGCCCCAACTGCGGCACCTAGAATAATAAGAAATTCAAATGGTTGCCACAAAACATGAAGGTGCCCTCCATTGGCTACATAGCCAACAATAACGCATCCCATAACAACCAGTAATCCAATTAATAACTTCATAATCATTCATGACATTAATTTCTTAGTTTTAGTGTACGTGCCATTTATTAGTGATTCGTTAATTTTAGAATGTTTTATGCGAAATTAATTTGGGTTAGAAGTTTGATTCACGTAACAATCACGCCTCTTCTCTCATCCTCGGACTTGATCCGAGGATCTATAAAATTTCAAAGACAAGTATCTTATAACCACTCAATAATTTTTGTGCAC
>CAIOTO010000239.1 GCA_903861255.1 uncultured Alphaproteobacteria bacterium
AATATATTTGATTCTAATTTTAATAAAATCGTCACCCTGCGCGTTTTAACCGCTCTGCCCCATCCAGATTAAACAACCGCAACAAAAGTCGCGCCGCCTGGCCGCGTTCAGACGTTAACGTTGCATCCACCGCCAACAAAGCCTTGGCATCTTCATTCGCCACTTCATATAAATTCTGATAACACTGATATACATCTGGGTCTTCGGCTGCAAAATCAACAAACTTGAACTTTGGCAAGCCACTTTGGCGAAGACCTAAAGTCTCCCCTCCTCCACGTAAGCGCAAATCAGCCTCGGCCAATTCAAATCCATCATTTGTTTTTTTCATCATCTGGAGCCGTTGCCTTGCCACAAACGATAAATTCTCACCATACAATAACAAACACGTGCCATCTAATTTGCCGCGCCCAATGCGCCCACGCAGCTGATGCAATTGCGCCAGACCAAAACGTTCCGCATGCTCAACAATCATAACGGTTGCCTCTGGCACATCGACACCAACCTCAATCACGGTTGTTGACACCAAAAGCGTTGCGTCACCTTTTGCGAAACGATGCATAGCGTCTTCTTTTTCCTGTGGCTTTTGTTTCCCGTGCGTCAATATGGCTTTATCACCAAAATGCTTTTCAAGATCAGCAAAGCGATCCGTTGCTGCAGCAAGGTCAAGCTTTTCAGATTCCTCAATCAGCGGACATACCCAAAAAACCTTTTCACCACGCTCCATTACTTTTGTGATAAATTCCACAACATCATTCAGCCGGTCAATGCTAATCGTTCGGGTTTCGATCTCTTTTCGCCCTGGTGGCTTTTCTTTCAGCAGTGATACAGACATTTCACCATAATTTGCCAACAATAATGTGCGTGGAATTGGCGTCGCCGTCATACTCAGCAAATGTGCCTGAGTCGCTTTCTGCGTCAGCTCTAGTCGTTGCTTCACACCAAATCGATGCTGCTCATCCACAATCGAAAGGCCAAGTTTTGCATAAGTAACATCCGACTGAATAAGTGCGTGCGTTCCCATAATCAAATCAATATCATGATTTTGTATTTCTTTTAAAATCTTTGCGCGGCTCAACCCCTTGTCGCGACCCGTTAACAGCCCCAAACGTACAGGCATACCCGCCAAAAAAGTTTGTATCGTCGAAAAATGCTGCCGCACTAAAATATCCGTAGGGGCCAACAGCGCCACTTGATATCCATTCTCAATAGCAACCAAAGCCGCGGCTAACGCAACTAGTGTTTTACCCGAACCAACGTCCCCTTGCAGCAAACGATGCATCGGCGTTGATTGTGTAATATCATGTATAACTTCATCAATTGCCTGTTTTTGATCACCTGTCAGCTGAAATGGTAATGATTTCTGCAAACTATCGAGCAGTTTAGAATGATGCACAAGCACAGGCGCCTGCACACGTTTTAGCGAAAGCTTATGAAAATAATGTTGTGCTAGCTGTTTTGCAAATAATTCGTCATATGCCAATCGCCGTCTTGCATGTGTCATTGGTGATAAATCCAACACCGATTGCGGTGCATGCACATCTAAAAAAGCCGTTTTCCACGACGGAAAGTTAAATCGTGTAAGCGTCTCTGGTGCAATCCATTCTGGTATATCAGTCAATTTTGCCAAAACAAAATCAATGGCCGAGCGTACAATTCCTTGCGTCAAACCAGCTGTCAACGGGTAAATACGCTCCACACCAATCCACGCATTAAATGTATCTAAAGAACCCATGTGGTCGGGGTGAACAATTTGATAACGATCAACACCATGAAGTTTTGCTACCGTCAATTTTCCACTAATAACGATTGTTGAATTTTCTCGCGCCGAACGCTCCAGAAAGCTCGCATACGGGTTGAAAAACACTAATTCTAACAACTCGTCACTCTCAGCTAATGTGCCTACTATCCGATAAGGCATTCCCCTTCGACTGCTTGGAAAGTGTGATTCAACTTTAAAACGGCAGGTTATTAACTGGTTATTGTGTGTATGCGATAGCTGATTAATAACGGTTCGATGGAGAATGTTACTCGGTAAGTGCGACAAAAGATCAAAGAATGTATCAGATTCCACTAATCGTGTAAAAAAAGCTTTGCGCTTTACGGCAATGACTGGAATTGAATCAAGTTTAAAGAAGAGATATTCAGTGTGGGGCATCTTTTTTCCCGGTGCGTTAAGTAAAAATTAACGATTTTAATAGATAATAAAAATATGAAAGAGATTGTCGTTCTTAGTATTGCTTTTTTAGGTGTGGGCTGCAACCCCTTTGCTGAATTTAGGCCAGACTCTACTGATATTGTAAAGTCAGGCTGGGCAAAGAATAAACAGCGAACACCACCAAATGATTTGTATTGTTACAAAACTCTTGGTGATCGCATGTGTTACACACACCCACTCAAAGATGGCGAAGGCCGTTTGTCGGGTGACTATGAAAAAATGGAAGGCATTCCAGAAGACCAAACAGTTTTAGAAGGAATAAAGGAAGCAGTAACAGGAATATCATCAAGCACAGATGAAAAAATCATACGCGCATTCTGAAAAGAATCATTAGGTAAATATAAAGGATAATTCATATGAAAAATACATTGAAAATAATTAGCATGATTAGTTTAACAGCACTTACTGCGTGTAATACTGCAAATAACACAGCATCCCTTGCAAACAAAGCATCTCTAGCAAGTTCAGACGCAGAAACCCTTGATGTACGCGATATTATTAATAATCGCTTTAAAGCAGCAGCAAAGGCTTTTAATGGCAATGAAACTGGCGAGATAAAAGTAATTAATGGTGGTGGCAACGGAGACCTCTCTGACTCACCTGCAGGTACGGATTCATTTAAAAAGCCTGAAAATGGAACAAGCGAAATGATTTGCTATAAATCTGATACCGGCAAAATTGTTGCAGCAGATAGCCCAAACAGACTTGGTGTAGAGTTCAAAAAGGATATTGCCGACAAGATTAATGCAGCACTAAAAACAGACGAAGATGGAAAAGTTGTTATATACCGTACTGCCTTACGACCAGATTTTACTGATGCAAAAAAACAAATGTCAAAAAAGATAATGACCGTAGCTTGGTCAGGCATGGCGCTAACGGGTAACAAAAAATCAAAGCTTGTATGCACGATTTCAGCCATTGCTCCAGAGGCGTAAAATAATTTACTGCACTGCCTTAAAATACCAACAAATGCCTTCTTTTACTCTAGCCTAAAGAAGGCATTTTTGCACAACAATCACTCTTAAAAATCTTATAGCATCTTGCTCTGTCTTTATGCTATAATCACCCACATGTACTAAATCCATACTGCGACACGGGGTTACCACCCCAATCCGATGCTGAAAACAGTGTACGTCGCAGGGGACTCGGAACTTGTTTGATTGTGTATGTTTCAAAGCAATTGATCAGATTTTAATCGGAATATAATAGGAGTTTTATCTAATGGCTATGCCAACTTTTACTATGCGCCAGCTTCTTGAAGCAGGCCTTCACTACGGTCACCCAACACGTCGTTGGAACCCAAAAATGGCACCGTACATTTTCGGTGAACGCAACAAAATCCACATCCTTAACCTCGAACTCACAATGCCAATGTTGCAACGCGCTGTACAAGCTGTTCGTGACACTGTTGCTGCTGGTGGTCGCGTTTTGTTTGTTGGTACAAAACCACAAGCATCAGACAAAGTTAAAGATGCTGCAAAGCGTTGTGGGCAATACTATGTTAACCACCGTTGGTTAGGTGGTATGTTGACAAACTGGAAGACAGTGAATCAGTCCATTAAGCGTTTAAAAGAGATGGAAGAAGAGCTATCAAGCCCAGGTCGTTTGACAAAAAAAGAAATTCTAAGCCGTCAACGTGAACGTGATAAGCTTGAGCTGGTTATCGGCGGCGTACGTGATATGGGTGGTCTACCTGATATCTTGTTTGTAATCGACACAAACAAAGAAGACATTTCAATCAAAGAAGCGAATCGTTTAGGCATTCCTGTTGTTGCAGTCTTGGACTCAAACTCAGACCCAGAAGGTGTAACATTCCCAATTCCAGGAAATGACGATGCACTTCGTGCAATTGATCTTTACTGTGATTTGATGGTGGACGCTGTTCTCGATGGATTGCAGGCTGAAATGCGTTCTGCAGGTATTGACCTTGGCGCGTCACTCAATGCACCTGAAATTGAAATCGATGCTGAAGCGGTAGCCGCTGAACACGTTGATTTGGCTCAAGCAGCCAACGCCTAACATCGAGGCAACCACATGAGGGGCTTCGGCCCCTTTTTTTTTATTTTAACTAATTATGGAGTTTAATATGAGTGAAATTACCCCCGCTCTCGTAAAGACATTACGTGAAAGAACTGGCGCTGGCATGATGGATTGCAAGAAAGCCCTTGTAGAAGTTTCAGCTGACCTAGAAGCGGCTGTTGACTGGCTTCGTAAAAAAGGTCTTGCTGCAGCTGCGAAGAAAGCTGGCCGCGTTGCTGCTGAAGGTCTTGTTGGTATTGCTGCTAGCGCTGATGGAAAATCAGCTGCTGTTATCGAAATCAATGCAGAGACTGACTTTATTGCACGCAACGAACATTTCCAAAACTTGGTTTCACAAACAGCAACAATCGCTACAACGAACACAAGTGATGTAGATGCTCTATTAACGACATCTTTTCCAGGTGAAGGCGGAACTGTTCAAGGCGAAATCACACGCCTAATCGCTCTTATCGGCGAAAACATGAATCTTCGTCGTATCGCCCGCTTGTCAGTAACGAACGGAGCCGTTGCAACATACATGCACAACGCAACAGCTCCTGGCCTTGGTCGCATTGGCGTTTCTGTTGCACTCGAATCAACAGGCAATGCTGCAAAGCTTATGGAACTTGGAAAGAAAATTTCAATGCACATTGCTGCTGCTCATCCACAAGCACTCAATATCGAAGCTGTTGACCCAACAATGCTGGAACGTGAACGTACAATTCTTATTGACCAAGCACGTGCATCTGGCCGCCCAGAAGATGTTATCCAAAAAATGGTTGAAGGTCGTGTTCGTAAATACTACGAAGAAATCGTTCTCTTGGAACAACCCTTCGTCATGGATGGCAAAACAAAAATCAGTGATGTTGTTGCGAATGCGGCAACAGAACTCGGTACAGATGTTAAGCTAACCGGCTTTATTCGTTATGCACTTGGTGAAGGCATTGAAAAAGAAGAATCCGACTTTGCTGCCGAAGTAATGGCTCAGGCAAAGATGGCTTAAAATACCAACGCCATTAATGATCGATTGCCGCGATGATCTTCTTGCTTCTCAATGCTCATTTACATATGTAAACTCCGAGTCTCGAACAATTGCTCACCTAGCACTCAATCATTTCTGAAACTGGTATTACTAACATACTACTCTTTCAAACCCTCTCTCTGTCATCCTCGGACTTGATCTGGGGATGACACAATTAAAGAGCAATATATACAATGTCAAAACCTGCATTCAAACGCGTTCTCCTCAAACTTTCTGGTGAAGCTCTCGCAAGTCTCAACCAAGATGACTCGGAAAATTTTGGTATCTCGCAAGAAATGCTTGAACGTATTGCTATTGATATTAAAACGGTTCATAGCCTTGGTGTGCAAATAGGAATCGTCATTGGTGGTGGCAACATTTTCCGTGGGGCACATGGTGTTTCTCATCACGCTATAGATCGTGGCACGTCAGATTATATGGGAATGCTCGCAACAGTTATTAATGCACTCGCCCTTCATAATGCCATTCAAGCAGAGGGCACACCGTGTCGTATTATGTCGGCTCTTCCCATTGAAGCAATTGCTGAAACGTACATTAGACAACGTGCGATTCGCCACATGGAAAAGGGTCGAGTTGTCGTATTAGCCGCAGGATCAGGCAACCCATATTTCACCACCGATACAGCAGCAGCTTTGCGTGCATCCGAGTTAGGATGTGACTTACTGTTAAAGGCAACAAAAGTTGATGGTATCTATACAAAAGATCCAAAAAAATCATCTGACGCTGAGTTCCTAAAAGAACTTACCTATGATGAGGTTGTTAAGCGTGGCCTTAATGTCATGGACACAACCGCAATTACGCTCGCGAAGGAAAATCATATTCCACTTCGCGTGTTTTCAATCTATAAAGAAAATGGCTTTGCTGATGTTTTGCAAAATCAAGGCCGTTATTCAACAATCTCCTAATGTTCACTTGTTGAGGTAAACTTATGTCAAAAATCGACCCACGTCTAACTGAATTCGATCGCAAAATGGAATCAACCATTGAAGCGCTTAATCGCGAATTATCCGGCATTCGAGCAGGCCGTGCATCCCCTAACCTTCTTGATCCAGTTAAGGTCGATGCGTATGGATCCATGATGCCACTTAACCAAGTCGGCACCGTTTCAGTCCCTGAAGCACGCCTCATTATTGTCCAAGTGTGGGATAAAGGCCTTGCCAAATCTGTTGAAAAAGCAATTCGTGACGCAAACCTTGGTGTAGACCCGGCCGCTGACGGTCAAAATGTGCGCGTTCCGATTCCTGCTATGAATGAACAACGCCGCCAAGAACTTGCGAAACTTGCTGGGAAATATGCTGAAGATGCACGTATTGGTGTTCGCAATGTACGTAGAGAAGCTATGGATTCACTTAAAAAGCTTGAGAAAGATAAAGAAATTTCTGAAGACGAACTGCACCGTATTTCAGCGGATGTTCAAACAATGACGGATGATCACATCAAGAAAATTGATGAACACCTAGCGGCAAAACAAAAAGACATAACACAAGTTTAAACTTAAGTTTTTATTCCACATTGAATAAAAATACCCCGTGGAGAAATCTCCATGGGGTATTTTTTTGACTAATATGTAAGCGCAAATTGCGCACTATAAAAAAATAAATCCCCGCCTCCTTGAGGCTATGCCACAGCAAGTTGCGAGGATAACAAGGTCAAGCTTGTATTACGCTGACGCTGCAGCAGCAGCTTCAGCTTTTGCGCGTTCTTGTGCTTTTTTCTTTGGTGCTGATTTTGTTGGTTTATCCGTACGTGTTACTGCAGGAAGAATGCTTGCACGTGACAAGAACAATTGGACACGATCAGTTGGTTGCGCACCAACAGATAGCCAGTACTTAATACGTTCTTGGTCTAATACAACACGATCCGCGTGATCTGAAGCCAACATTGGATTATATGATCCAACACGCTCAACGAAACGACCATCACGTGGTGATGTTGCTTCGGCTACAACGATACGATAGAATGGACGCTTTTTTGCTCCACCACGTGCTAAACGAATTTTTAATGCCATTTATATTCTCCTAAAACATTAATATCAATTTTAATTATTATAAGTAATGCAATTCTTATTTTGTAATCATTAGACATAGGTCCAAGAGTCACAAATCAGTTTTGTTATTACTAATTTCCAAAGAGTGCGCCAAGTTTGCCTGACATCAAACCCTTTGCTCCCGTTTTTCCTAATTGCTTCATCATCAACTGCATTTGTTGATGCTGTTTGAGCAGACGATTCACATCCGAAACTTCGAGTCCTGCGCCTTTTGCAATACGTCTACGTCTGGAGGCGTTTAAAATCTGCACATTTTTACGCTCTTTTTTTGTCATCGAATGAATAATGCCTAACTGGCGACGAATGACTTTGTCATCCATACCTGCTTGTGCAATCTTATCTTTTAACTTACCCATTCCTGGCAGAAACCCCATCATATTCGAAATTCCACCCATCTTCAACATTTGTTCGATGTGTTGTGCCATATCATTGAGGTCAAAGATCCCTTTTTGCATCTTTTTTGCCATTTTTTCGGCATCTTCAGCATTAACCACCTCAGAAGCGCGCTCGACCAGGCTTACTATATCGCCCATATCAAGAATACGACCGGCCAAACGTTCAGGATGAAAAATTTCTAAATGATCCGACTTTTCACCAACACCAAGGAATTTTATAGGACATCCAGTAACAGCGCGCATCGATAATGCAGCCCCGCCTCGGCTATCTCCGTCAATACGTGTCAGTACAAGGCCAGTAATTGGCAAAGCATCTTTAAACCCTTGTGCAATACGAACAGCATCTTGCCCTGTCATCGCGTCTACAACAAGTAGAATTTCAATGGGTTTGGTTGCAGCTTGAATGTCTTTAACTTCATCCATCAATGTATCATCAATGTGCAGGCGCCCGGCTGTGTCATAGATAATAACATCAATGCTGCCTTGACGTGCACGCTCGATCGCACGTGCGACAATGGCAAGTGGCTTTTCACCATCAATAATTGGTAAAGATTCAACAGATAGAGATTGTGCTAGAACTTCCAGCTGGTGTTGTGCTGCGGGGCGATAAATATCAAGCGATACTAACAAAACACGTTTTTTTAATTTTTCATGAATATGTTTTGCAAGTTTTCCGGATGTTGTTGTTTTTCCTGAACCCTGAAGACCGACCATTAAAATAGAGGCTGGCGGCGTTGTGGCAAGATTAAGCTCAACACCTGTTGAACCCAACAGATCAACTAAGTGATCATGTACAATTTTGATGACCATTTGGCCAGGAGAAACACTTCGCAGCACTTCTTGACCGATAGCACGTGTACGTACTTGCTCAACAAAATCTTTAACAACGGGGAGAGAAACATCTGCCTCAAGCAGAGCAATGCGAATTTCACGCAAAGCACTGCTGACATCGTCCTCTGACAGAAGACCACGACCACGAAGTTTATCAAATACAGACGTTAAACGCTGGCTGAGATTTTGAAACATTACACATACACTAATTTTAAAGTAAGTTTAATCTAATGCGTAATGATAAAAAAAACAAGAATAAAATGAGTCATTAACACAAATCAACGTCAGATTAACTAGTCTTTTTTTCCTTCTTGTCTGAATTGGATTTACTTTTAATTACGCACTGCACACGCCCTTTTATTAAAAAGGCGTTCTTACAAAAGATTCGAGTAAAACAATTAAGGCATCACATGTGATTTCAATTATGAATATCGAATGTAGTGCCTATCGTTTGTTTCACAAAGACAGGGGCGTTATTATTTTGCTATGCAACTACCACAGGCGCTGGCGCTACAACAGGCGCTGATGCCACTGGCACGGCCACAGGCACAGCTACTGCTGGCTGAATCCTTTTGCCTAAGAATTCAAGAACCTCTTTTCTTTTTGAAGAATTTTTATCATCTTCTATCTTTTGCACCTCGTCATAGATTTTTGTAAGACTCGCTTGATCAGGCAAAGCTATACCCATACGCGGCTCCATAAGTATTTCATGAGGTTGATTCTACCTTTGATTGCTGCAAATTTTAATGCATGAATAACACCAGTTTGGTCTGGTAAAGGTATGCCAGCGCGCTGCGTCATTAAGTACTCAACAACTTTTCTCTCTCCATGATGCGCTGCCGTTAATAAGGCATGATTTATTTGCTGTTGATCAGGTAAAGAAATATTTTCATGCGGTGCGCATAGGAAATCTATGACATTAACATGCCCTTCCTGAGCTGCCCATATTAATGCCCGTTTTGCGCCTGCTTGGCTTGGCAAAGGTAAGCTCTTATTATTTGGCAAACCATTACGAGGAATAAATAACCACTTTAATACATCAATATGCCCACTACCAGCAGCCATGAAAAATGCGTCATCAACAGAATCTTGATTTGGTGCAGGTAATTTTTGGTGTTGTATTAAAATATCCATAATACTTAAATGTCCACCACACGCAGCTGTGCTAAACGCTTTGTTTACACCATGCTGATCTGGTAGAGGCAACCATGTCGGAGCTGTTATTACTTTTGTAGCATCCTGTGGATCTTGCACAGGTAGTGCTAATATATATTTTGTTGTTCCTACGCGCCCGTTTGCTGCTTGGTTAAGAAGCTTGTTAACAGCATGTTTGCCTGGCTTGTGTTTAAGGTTGGGATCTTGAAGAATATTATTCATCTGTTTATAAAAGCCGTAATTAGCTGCTAAGAATAACGAAAGTTTAACTGTTTTCTCGGACGTAACGATTTCATTCTTATTTTTGACGAGTATTTCTCTGATTACTCTTTTATTTCCTTTAAAATATTCATTTTCTAAATCTTCCATTACTCCCTTTGCAGCTATACTCATCTCTGGATTTAAGGGTTTGCCCACATTTTGCCCAGAATTGTTTCCTGAAAATTGTTGCCCATTATTCCCAGAATTATTCCCAGAGTACTGTTGGCCATTATTCCCAGAATTGTTTCCAGAATATTGCTGACCGCTGTTCCCAGAATTGTTCCCAGAGTACTGTTGACCGTTATTCCCAGAATTGTTTCCAAAAGACTGTTGACCGTTGTTCCCAGAATTGTTTCCAGAGTTGTTTCCAGAATACTGTTGGCCGCTGTTCCCAGAATACTGTTGGCCGCTATTTCCGGAATTGTTTGAATATGACGGTGCATATTGGCTGCTAAAAGCAATATTCATTGACATAATTGAAATGGTTGATAATAATGCTAATTTACTATACATGGCTGAATCCTTCATTAATTAAAATTATTGACAATATGTATGTGACAGTGATTTTATCGCACGTTAGCTCTAAAATATTTAAGTGTTGCTTGATCCTTCAAAACAGTACATATTGCTATTTCTTAATTTATATATTAAAGAAATTAAGTAAAAAGTATTAATTCAGTGAAATATTCTTTATATTACAGAAGCATCAATATATAACACTGATCCGCACTCTTTCATCGTACGTTAGATATGTGTAATATTCCAAAAGCAACGCTGACTAGCGGTAGTGTTAGTTACGGCAGATGACACGACTGTGTGGTTTGTAAAATACAAAGCAAAAACGAATGAATGAGTTGAACGTATGATTAAAAAGGAAATAATAGTAACCACTGGGCAATCAACTATTTTCAGCTTAAACAGCGATGGCGAAGGTGTGGGGATTGATAGTGAAACTGGAAATAACATAACGATTCCGTTTGCATTACCAGGTGAGAAAGTTAATTACGATTGCCAGCATTTTAAGAAAAAAAAGAAATACACAGCTACATCACGCGTCAGCACAAGCGCTGATCGTGTAGATCCTGTGTGTAAGCATTTTACGCAATGTGGTGGCTGTATGTTGCAGCACATGAATGTGACAATGTATCGCGATTTCAAGCAAGCTCAAATTACAAATGCATTGCTTAAAGAGGGACTTGACCCATTTCTTGTCAATGGAATTACGATCTTACCATTTGGAAAACGTCGCCGTGCGAACCTTGATGCGATCCGTAAAGGGGACGACATATTCCTTGGGTTTCATAAGTTTAGATCGCACTCACTTGTTAATATCGAGGAATGCCATACGATGGATCCGGCATTAACGCGTTTATTAGAACCGCTTCGTGAAGCGTTTTCAATTGTGTTAGAACCCTATCAAAAAGCAAAAGTGTTTTTTACATTGACTCATGTTGGCATTGATATGAGCCTTGAAGTGCAAGGAATTGCTGAACTTGAAGAACCTAAACGTGTTGCACTTAAGTCTTTTGCAGAAAAAATGGACGTGGTGCGTTTTGTATTTCGTCATCGTAAGTTCCTAGATGTAATTCATCAAACAGCTGTGCCGGTTGTGCAATTCGCAGAAATTGATGTAACCGTTGATGCCTATAGCTTTTTGCAAGCTACTGTTGAATCAGATGCCCATTTAGCCAATTATGTCTTGGCAGAACTGATTCCTGATGCATCAAAAATTGCGGATTTATTTTGTGGTCGTGGCACCTTAAGTCTGCCACTTAGTACACGTGCACCGGTAACAGGATATGAATGCGACAAGCCAGCATTAGCAGCCCTTGAAAACGCTGCACTTAACGCACAAAATCCGATTCAATTACATTATCGTGACTTGTTTACAGAGCCACTCACACGCGATGAACTAAAAGGTTTTGATGTGGTTGTAATTGACCCGCCACGTGCCGGAGCTGAAGCGCAAAGCTTGGCACTTGCAAAATGTGATGCGAAACAAATTATTTATGTGTCATGTAATGCTGAAACGTTTGCACGAGATGCACGCATTTTGACTGAAGGTAACTTTAACCTTAAAAAAGTGCATGGAATCGATCAATTTGCTTGGTCACCTCACATTGAAGTTGCAGCTGTGTTTGAGCGAAAGTAAAAGGGATAGGACAACTATTCCCTCCCCCTATAGGTTGATTCTATAATGCTTCACGTTTTGAAGATGATCTTTTGTCCTGTTAGTTTCCCTACGACTTGTCTCATCGTATTCCCTTAACTTGTCATCCTCGGACTCGATCCGAGGATCTATAAAGTGTCAAAGGCAAATACATGGAGCAGTCCACTTAAGCTACAAACTATATGCAGCATCAACCGTAGGGATAGTCGGATCAAGTCCGAGCATGACAACTTTGGGGTTGGTAGTTACCTAATACTCTTCCTATTTAAGCAAATGTTGATCAATTCAAACTTGAAGTGCTACTTATTGATCCATCGCTAAAGCCACGGCCGAACAGTCCGTGATGACAGTAGCATCCCCCCCAGCTTACACATTGATTTTTGAAAAAAATTGAAAAAACATCCTTGAAATTTAGAACATGAATTCCCATATAATTTTTATTGGTTATATAAAATATTATTAGGAATTATTATGAAACAAATTTTACAAATATTTATAGCAATTGTTGTTTTGACAAACATAATATATGCAAGTTCCTTCAGGGATCCATTCGAAGCACATAAGCGCGATGCAATGGCTAATTGCATCCAAGATGGATCCAGTCAAGAAGAAACATCCCCAGTTAGATGGAAGAGTCCAAAACAAGCTGTTGATTTAGAATCCTTTTTAAGCTCTGCTCGTTCTAGGTTATACGTAGAACCTATTTCGTTTAATCTTGGTGACGTGCCAACACAAGCAGCTAAACCAAAAAGCACCCAAAAGAAAATAATTAAAACTGGAGTAGGTACATTTGTAAAAATGCATTTAAATGTAGCAGCTAAACCACTAACCGTTCAATCTAGCAGAAATGCACAAAACGCAACCGTGACAGCACCTGCTACACAACAGAATAAACATAATTTAGATCAATCATCTATGCTAACCTTTGTTACTAATAAAAGAATGAAGGGCGATCCTGCATCTGACAGCGAAGGCTCAACAGATAGAGAGTCATTAACACGATCTGACTCACTAACAATCTCACTACCTTCAACTTCAAACTCAGCTGGCAGTGACATTTCATCAGATGAAGACAATGCTCTGTAGTAACATTTCATCTTAATAGACAAATGTCATGTCCCTTTCCTCATGCTAAATTCAAGCCAAAAGTAGCATGAGGAAATGTCACTCAGAGACACATCTAAAATTAGAATATAATTTTTCTCCGCAGTTTTTCTCACCCATACGCCATTTGAAATTTGACATATGCCTTAAATTTCGGTTTAATGAACTTATTATGAGGTTCGAATCGTTTTGGGAAATTAGTCAGATGACAGAAAAGAATTTCACATACTCCTCCACAACTGGAGAAATCAGCGTAACTGTGCAACCTTATTTTCTGCAGTCGCATTCCCTACCTGAAAAGTCGCAATTTATGTGGAGCTACCACATTCAAATCGAAAATCTTGGTGATTCCCCTTATCAATTATTGAATCGCTTTTGGCATATCACTGACGGAAACGGTCAAACAAAAGAAGTCTCTGGTGAGGGTGTTATTGGCGAACAGCCCATCTTAAATCCAGGTGAACTTTTTGAATACACCAGTGGAACACCACTGCATACCCCATCCGGATTTATGCATGGGCACTATGAAATGGAATCATCAGAAGGTACTATTATTCGCGTAGAAATCCCTGCATTCTCGCTCGACAGTCCTTTTGCCAACTCAAGCATACACTAAATGAATAAGCCACCCCACGTTCACACCAAGCCCACACGAAAAGAAGCAGAAGAAGCTGTTCGTACGCTTATTGCGTTTACGGGTGACACGCCAGGTCGTTCAGGCCTCACCAACACCCCTGACCGTGTTGTTCGAGCTTTTGCAGAACATTACAAAGGATATGATGAGGACCCTGCTCATTTTCTTCAAACAACATTTGATGAAATCTCAGGGTATAATAATATCGTATTACTGCGTGACATCCCCTTTTATTCACATTGTGAACACCACATGGCACCCTTTCTAGGGGTAGCACATATTGCTTATTTACCGTCCCACTACGTTGTCGGAATCAGCAAGCTTGCACGCGTCGTTGAAATGTATGCTAAACGTTTGCAAATCCAAGAAAAAATGACAGCACAAATTGCGCAAGCAATCGAAACACATCTCAAACCACTTGGGGTTGCCGTCATGATTGAAGCAACACACCATTGTATGCTGGGACGCGGCGTCACTAAAACAGGCGCACAGCTTATTACAGCGCATTACACAGGTGTATTCCAAACAGATTTAGCAAAGCAAGCTGAAATTCGCACACTCTTTTTGAAATAATTGCCATGCGTGCACGTATCTATACATTTTTGAAACCAAAATCACTCCTGGAAACTGCACTTATCATGCGCAAAATCGCAGGCATCCCTGCCCTTCTTCTTTTTGCTCTGGGCATATTCGGTGGGCTCTTTTTTGTACCGGCTGATTATCAACAAGGTGAATACGCACGCATTCTCTACGTTCATGTACCTGCCTCCTGGGGAGCATTAGCAATTTATAGCTGCATGGCCCTATTTTCAGCCATCGGCCTTGTCACACGCATTCCTCAATTTTTTCTCATCAGCAAAGCCATAGCACCCATCGGCCTTACCTATTGCGTTATTAGTTTGATCACAGGCAGTTTGTGGGGAAAGCCAACGTGGGGTGCATTTTGGGTTTGGGACGCACGTCTCACATCCATGTTTATTCTTCTTTTACTATACATCGGATACATCCACTTAAGCCGCCCTCACAACCTTAGACAGCTTGTGCCCGCATCATTTCTTTCTGTTTTAGGATTCATTAACATCCCCATAATAAAAGGCTCTGTTGAGTGGTGGTATACACTTCATCAACCCGCAACCATCCGTGTATTTGCAAAAACATCAGCGCTCCACCCATCCATGGCATGGCCTTTGTGGGTAATGGCAAGTGCCTTTGCGCTGTACGCCATTTATCTTGGTACATATCGCATGGAACGCCTATTGAATGAGAATGTAAGGACAGCGTCATGTACGTAACGTTGGCTTATGGCGTGACGGCACTGTTGCTCATACTTCTTTATCTTAAAATAGTTATACACCATGACACGGACGCATGAACGACTAGTCCAGGTTTTGGGCGCCCTTCTCATTGCGGCTGGACTTGCCTTATGGCTCACCAGCACCTTTCGTGAGAATATGTTGTTCTTTGTCACACCATCAGAACTTCTTTTAACACCCAATGACCATCCAGCTAAGACAGGCAAGCGCTTTCGTTTAGGTGGCTTGGTTGTGGTGGGTAGTATTAAAAAAAATGGGATTGATATAATATTTACAATCACAGATGAAAAAAATGCCATTACAACAGTGCATTATAATGGCATTGCGCCAGAACTCTTTCGTGAAAAACAGGGTGTAATTGCAGAAGGCATTCTTAAAAATGGTATTTTTGAAGCTGAACGTTTACTTGCGAAGCATGATGAACGTTATATGCCAAAAGAGGTTTCGAAACGTTTGAAGCAAGACAATTTATGGAAAGAAAAGTAGAAATACCAACCTACTTTTTAACAACTGTTTCAATCACAATTCTTTCTTTATTTAATACAGACACTTTTATCCCTAAATGCATAGATGCTGCAAGGTTCGCTAGGTAATGTGGCAAAATATTCCGCGCATGAACTTCCGTATCCCCAACTTGTGTCAGTGCGTCAACATAGCCGGGACGAAGCTGCAGTGGTTCACCTTCAGCTGTCAAACGAAGAACATCTGCCTCAACAGCTACATGAATAGACCCGCCACGTATCAAACCTTCCATAAGAATATTTGTTAGCCCCAGCAATAATCGCGAACCAGGCCCATCTGGGCATTCATTGGGTAAAACTAATCTAACGCAGTGTGCAAGTTTTTGCACAAATAATTTGAAAGAATCACAGGGTTCTGTTTAGATAAAGTCGTCTAAAACTTTAACAATCTAACGAGCCCTATGACCCTAGAAGATCTTATCATTAATACCTACTGCTTTGTCG
>CAIOTO010000240.1 GCA_903861255.1 uncultured Alphaproteobacteria bacterium
ATTTACTACTGCTTAGAAAAATAAATTGGGTTGGGGATGCTTGACAACTCGTTAATAAGATCTGTGTTAAGACTTACGCAGCAGGTCTAATGCACCTTTTGGCATTATATATCTTAATGCTACACAGCATCTTGTTGGCTTAAACGAAACATTTACGCAATGGATTACTCAATCGAAAGAACGTGTTTTAGGACAACCCTTAAAAGATTTTATCGATTTTCAAAATGCGGATGCAACTTTAATGTCCGTTGTAACCGTTAAGCCAAATAAAAAGCAATCTTTTAAGGCTTTATGGTTTCCACCTCAAATGGATAATGGGCGATTATCTGCGGCCTTGCTATGCAAACTTGATGCAGTGACTAAACTTGAGAGCGATGACAAGAACTTGCCAGCACAATCAAGCTTTTTGTACGCTCCTATCCCTTCCGTTATAATTGAAGAAACCGGCCTTATTTCCGCAATAAATCCTGCATTCACAACACTTATTAAAGACATCGCGCGTGTTGATGGAAATGCACCAAATGTTGGTGATAATTTTTATGATTTACTTGAGCCTTCGCACAAAGATGAAATTACGCAAAAACTAAATCAAGCACGTGCCGCAGATGGTGATATTGAACCATTTGATATTCAGTTTAACGGCGATAAAATGCATTCTACCGCATATGTACGCGTTATTCGTAACTCTATTGGTTTAACGGATGATTCCCCTCTCATTATTCAGTTTATAGATACCTCTGAACAAAAGCGTTTGGAGCAACAATTTATTCAATCACAGAAAATGCAAGCGGTAGGTCAATTGGCCGGTGGTATTGCGCATGACTTTAATAACCTACTAACAGCCATGATTGGGTTTTGTGATTTGCTGCTACAGCGGTACATGCCGAATGATCCATCCTATACAGATATTATTCAAATCAAACAAAATGCAAATCGTGCCGCAAATTTGGTGAGGCAGCTACTTGCCTTTTCACGGCAGCAAAACCTACAACCAAAAGTACTCAATATAACAGACACACTTGCTGAATTATCAGCGTTGCTTCGTCGTCTTATTGGCGCGCGCATTGATTTACAAATGGTCCATGGGCGTGATTTATGGCCTGTTATGGTTGATGCAAGTCAATTGGAACAGGTTATTATTAACCTAGCTGTTAATGCACGTGACGCGATGACAGATGGTGGGAATTTAATTATAAGAACAAGTCAGCATTACACTAAAACATCCGAACAATTGGGCCATGATTCGATGCCTATCGGAGATTACGTATTGATTGAAGTGCTTGATACTGGGCATGGTATTGATCCAGAAACAATGGAACATATATTTGAACCATTTTTTTCGACCAAAGAAGTTGGTGCTGGCACTGGTCTTGGGTTATCTACAGTGTACGGTATTGTTAAGCAAACAGGCGGCTTTGTTGGTGTTGAAAGCAAGCTTGGGCAGGGGACATCATTTAAAATTTATCTGCCACGCTATAGTGGTGAGGAAGTTATACACGTGCCCGTTATAGAGGCACCCGCAGGCGATTTAACAGGCAATGAAACGATTCTTCTTGTTGAAGATGAAGATGCCGTGCGTTTGTTTAGTGCGCGAGCACTGCGTGATAAAGGCTATAAAGTTATTGAGGCTGAAAATGGTGATAAAGCACTCGAAATTGTAGAGCAAGGGAAAAGTTTTGATTTGCTTGTAACTGACGTTGTGATGCCACATATGGATGGCCCAACACTTTGTAAAAAGATTCGTGACATTCACCCAACCATGAAAACTATTTTCATATCGGGTTATACCGAAGATACCTTTAGAAAGAATCTTGGGCATAATGCTGATATCCACTTTTTACAAAAGCCATTTACGCTTAAGGATTTAGCACAAAAGGTGAAGGATGTTTTGAGGGGGAAGTGATAAGGCTTATACAAATTACAAATCTAGCAATCTTACGGTTGTTTGTTTAGTAGAACGTTAGAAAATAAAACGCACGTAGAAAAATGTGACGCTATACTTTTCTGAACGTTCTCGTAACTTGATTGATAATTATGTTTGATCTTCCCACATTGGTCTGTCTGACTTTGTTATTTCTATATACTCATCTGGCGCATATTGATATCCATTGTAGTAAGGGTCTGCTCCCTTATAAAGTTTGAATCTACAAAGTGGCGCATGATACCAATTCCAGTTCCACAAATAAGAACTGTATGAGCGATCAATACTCGAGATTTCATCTTCTAAAAGTTGATTTGTTTTTATTCCCCATAACTTAATTTTTCCGTACAACTTGGTTTTCTTTTCTACATCAGAATAATTTTTTGAATACAAACGTCGCTCATCCTTGTAAGCAGAATGCCCTCCATAAATGTTGCTGCAAGTTGATTCTCCAATATCTGTTTCATGTAATGTGGACAGACATATTGAGTTTTTCCAGCCATCATATTTAACCATTGCATGAAAATCAGATAATGGCCCCTTCAAAATCATCTTGCCATTAACTTTCAACATGGCAGTAAAGTCTGTAATAAAATCTTTATCTAAACGCATAAAATACGTTACGCACCAGTCGGGAACTATTAAATCAGCAGAAGCTGCAAAGATTTTGAGTATGTCAGTCCTGTGTTTTTTCAAATTAAAATCAGCGATAATGAGTTGATCTGGCCAAACAGTTGAAGATTCACGATTCACATAAAATACACCAGGATTATCTAATGTGCTAAAATCAAAATGTTCTGCTTCACTTGGAACTGCACCCAAAACAAGAACGATGGGCCGCCCTCCACATTTTAATGTTTCAAGACGTGCTTCGAGTGAAAATTCTTTGTAATGTTGCCCAAGTGATTCTAAGAACCAAATCTTGAATAAATTCTCTTGCACACCGCTAAGTTTTTTCAGTCGATCAAATCCAGTTAAATAATCAAAATTGATTCCCTTGCAACCTCGTTCTTTAAATTGCTTAACAAGCAGCTGTGAAATCTGGTCGGTAAGGCTGATGATTTCAAAATGATCAGAAAGATCTTCGTCGATTGTTGTATGTGAAAAATTAGCAATAATTGCTTGTCCATTCACACTAATGCCGCCGTCGATAATTCTTGTTGCCATGATAGATTGAAATATTGTTTTTCGCTCAATATCAGTAGCGGGGCGCGACCTATCTACACGTTCTTCATCAGAAAGAACGCTATAAATAGTGGTCGTATTCTTAATAATATTTTCATCGTTTTTATTTGTGATGAATTTATCTAGCCTGTCAGAATGTGTTGATTCGATGATGCTTAATGAAAAACAGTGTGATATGCCAAAAAATGTTAAAGCAACAGCGTGAAAAATATGCTTCATTAAATTTTCCAATAAAAAAGTTGTTTAGTAATAGAAAAACCTAACTGAGATTAATATGGGGATATTTTTTATTTTTGCAAGGGGGAAAAATATTTTAAATTAAAGATACTGAAATTGAGTGTTTCACTATATTAATAACTGCTCCTGTAGAGGTGATGTTATTAGATATGTTGAATCCTCTTTAACAGAAGACTTAATACGCGCTCTAGCTCTCTCAGTGGCTTAAATACAGCAGGCCACTTATCATTTGCGAAAACCGCATGCTTGTTAGCTGTAATTGCGCCGTAAAAATGAAGAAAACGTTCATTCTTAATAGGAAGTTTCCAAATCTCAACAGGCTTTCCAAGATAACAAACTTCAGAAATCATGCTAATTGAATCGCCCGTGACCAAAATTTCATCGGCCGATCCTATATAGTTGAAATAAGGGTTTGTGCCAGTGCCATCCCAAATTGTTGCATTTATATCTATAAGTTCGCTTTGGAGAATTTTAATTCCGTTTTGAGGCGTGCGACGGGAAGGGGATATAAGCAATTGCATATTAGGATGCGCTGAGGCCTTTTTCTTTAAATACCTAGCAATTTCAACAAAGTCAGCATCTTTATACGTATAGTGTTTGCTATTGCCACCCAAAAGAACTGAAATGGTGTATGCATCGCTTTTCTTATCGATAGCAAAAGATGATTCATTATGTGGATGCAATGCCCCTAATGTTTCAATAACATTTTGATGCTTGCCGACTCCGTCGTGTTGGGGTGGAATGACAATAGTAAAATAATCAGACGGACAGCGTGGGTTTAAAAGGGCAATCGTGAGAATTTGTTTTGCGAGCGGAGCTGCCAATAAAAATGCTTGTCTACCTGCAGCAATGATAAGTGATGGCCGGCTATCTAGTTTAAACGTCGGCAAAAATTTAATGGGCCAATGACGGGTTACGTGCGGTGTAAGCCATTTAAACCAAAGTGGAAGGTCAACATCAATATAATTAACTTCAGCGCAAAGATGTTGTGCAAGTGGTTTGGCAAGTGCTTCACATTGGCGTAGTGTACCAATTTTTCCTTTATCGCATAGAATGGTAATCGTTCTATCCGTCATTGCGAGTCTTCATAGAAGGCGTGGCAATCTAACAGAAAATGCCAGTTTATCAATCTAGATCGCCACGTCGCAAGTGCTTCTCGCGATGATGATAACTGTTTTAAAGAAGTAATGAGATCGAAAAAAAAATTAGGCATGCCTAAAGTTTTCGGCATACGTGCGACGTCTAGGTGCTGCACTCTTCGGTGTTTCAATTGTATAACGCAACTGATGACGATCAGCGAACGAGCGTGCATCTTCTAATGAATTAAACTTAAGTGTGATTTGGCGGAGCGTATCAGCAGTTGAATTCCATGCTGTTTCAAGATCGCGGATACTTCCAGGCATGCCGCTTACTTCAATCGTCCACTGGCCTTGCTTGGCCCGGCCTGCTTGCGCGGTGGATTTTAATGTGGAGAATATTCGTGCATGGATCATGTCTTGACCTCAAAAGTGGTCGGGAAGAGAGGATTTGAACCTCCGACATCCAGTACCCAAAACTGGCGCGCGACCAGGCTGCGCTACTTCCCGAACTTGTGTTTTATTTATAAGCGAAAAATTGGCTTAAGGCAAGTGTTTTCTGGATAAATTTTAAATATCACGCATGCCAATCACAGATGCTTGGCCACCAAAGTGATTTTTTCCTTGGTGCGTTGAGCGTCTGAAACTAAAGAAATCTTCTTCATGTGTATAGGTATTAACAGGAGACGAGCTAACTTTGGTAAGCTTTTCCACTTGCAATGTACGCAGCGCTGCCGTTGGTAAATCAAATGAAAACGTTTTTAATATACCCATTCCATTTGCTTTTGTAGGTGCGTGCCACTGTTTGAATAAATCGTTAAATTGTGGGAAAGCCTCAACAACATCTGCGCCTACTTCGTACGATTCAGCCCATGCACAAGGGCCAATCGCTGCCTTAATGTGTTCACGTTTTGCGCCAAGATCAATCATGGTTTGTATTGTGTTTTGAAGAATTCCCGTTGCAAGTCCGCGCCAGCCAGCGTGTGCGCCACCAATAATTTGATTGATTGGATCCACAAATAAAACAGGCACACAATCGGCTGTTTGCATGCAAATTAAAATATTTTTTTGCTTTGTCACCATAGCATCCGCAATAGGCCCATCACCGCTAAAGGGTTTGTCAATCACAATGACAGTGTTTGTATGTTTCTGATTGGTGAGTAAGACTGGTGCAGCTTCCATGCCGACTGCCACCGCAATGCGTTTTCGATTTTCATTGACGGAGTTTGCACATGCAAGTTCCTTTTTTGTAATATTAAGACTGCTGAATTCCCCTTCGCTAATACCGCCTTTTCGTCCGAAGAAACCATGTGCTAGCCATGGGATATCATTTAAGTGTTGTGCTTTTAGATGTGGAGGAGTCATACGTCTATCTTGCTGAGTGAGAGGCTTTTCATGTAGGATACAGGAAAATATTACAGTGTAAAACACCCTTATATGACAAAAATGCAACCTGTGCGCGGCACACGCGACCTTTTAGGAAACGAACTTTTACGTCACCGTGAAATTCAACGAATAGCGAATGAAACGACTGCGCTATACGGTTATGAACCGATTGAAACTCCAATTTTTGAATACACCTCTGTTTTCACGAAACCACTCGGTGAAACGTCTGATATCGTTGGCAAGGAGATGTATACATTCGAGGATCGTGGCGGTGAGTCCATAACACTGCGTCCTGAAGGGACAGCACCAGTTGTGCGTGCAATCATGTCTGAAGGACTAACACAAACACTGCCACAACGACGCATTTTGCAAGGGCCTATGTTCAGGTATGAACGTCCGCAAAAGGGACGCTACCGTCAGCTTCACCAAATAAGCATTGAATGTATTGGTATTGCTACCTATCACGTAGATGTTGAAGTGATTGCTATGGCTGATCAGATATTGGGTAATATTGGGTTAACAAATGTTGTGCTGCACTTAAACACCTTAGGTGATATGGAAAGTCGTTTGTCGTACCGTACGGCATTGGTTGCATATTTTGAGCAGCATAAAGATAAGTTATCTGAGGATAGCTTGATGCGCCTTCAAAAGAATCCACTTCGAATTCTCGATTCAAAAGAGCCACAAGATAAA
>CAIOTO010000241.1 GCA_903861255.1 uncultured Alphaproteobacteria bacterium
AACTCCTATTCTCGAGGTCTTTTTTTATTAAGGCAAGGGGAGGACTCGGCTACGGCGCTTAATGGATTGCGCGCCTTCGTCCACCCCCCTTAAAAAGTCTCACATCTCTCTGACCCTAGACATGTGAGCAACTTATTTTTAAAACGCACCTGTAGCACGCTTTTAATTACTACCATGTTAACGTCATCATTGATAACGCAAGGCCTTGCGATGGAAACGAGTGTTGACGGTGTTCAAAAGTATAATGTTGCAGCGAGTAAGGCAAACCTATCGCCTGCGGTGAGAAATTTAAAAACGAAACTCACACATCGCACAAAAGCATATAATGCGAAACCTGACGATCTGTCAATTCCAGGCCTTACACGCGAAATTAACACCATTTATCAAAGCGCGCTAAGCGATTGGCACGCGAACGATGATGAACGTGAAGCACTTATCAAAGGGCTTATGTTCACAGCAGGCATTCATGGCAGGGCGATGCCACTAGATGTTTCAAGCCAAATACCCATTGGTAGCACGCTAAACGCATTGCAAAAGCATTATGCGATTATCAATGCCGTTGATGTGTTGTCACGTGAATATTTTTTGGACGATATGTTTTCATTGAAAGAAGATCAATATGTCGTATTGCAAAATTATGCTGGCCTTGGGAAAGAGAAAATTGATGGCTGGTTGGGTTATACAAAAAGTCAATTAACTGGTTTGAAAAAAGAAAATGGAAAACATTGGTGGATGGATTGCGATTGTAAAAAAGCGATTTTTCAAGCTGATCATACACAAGAAATAATACAGATGCTTTGGTCTCAGGTTAATGCAGCTGATCGTATGCAAGAATTTACAACCCAAGTGCAAAAAATCATAAGCGGGATTAACCTGGACGATCTTACAAGCGTTATCAATGTTCTTTTAAAAGTTGATGACGCTGATCGTGCAGCATATATTAATTTCGTTAATCAATTTAACCTCAGTAGGCGTTCACTTAAGTTGAGTATCAATTATCTTACAGACGTTAATCCAGCTGATCGTGCAACATTTATTAATCATGTGAATCAAATAGTATCAAGAAAGGTGCCTGAGGAAGTACGCTTTTCGGTTATCTGTGTCCTTTTACAAATTCGTAATGAATATCGTACGCAAAAATTTATTGATCAAGCGAGTCGATTAATCACAACCATTAGTGAAAGACCTGCGATTATTATGGAGAGCCAATTTAAGTTATTCGATAGAGAACGCATTGAAATTCGAGAGGCTTTCAAGATTTATTCAAAGGCTGTAAAAGAGGATCTCAATAAAAATTTTACAGATCAATTGAGGCAATTAATCACAACCGATCCCGATTTGGCTGTTGATGTATCCATTTTTCCTTTACAGATTGATCTAGTTGATCGTGCAACATTTATTACTTACGTGAGTCAATTAATCACAAGAAATATGAGTGTGGATGAGCGTATCGAGGTTATGAGTTATATTTCTCGCGTTAATTGGTGTGCCCGCGCAAGCAAGCTTGCCCGTGCGCTGTTGTTCATGCGCAATGGTAATCATGGTGTTTTTAGACAAGTTATTGAAAAACCATTAGACCAAAAACTAACTCTTGGCAATATGGCTGCCGTTGCGCAAGGTGCTAACCCATATGCGGCAGGTATAGATGTTCATGCAGAAAAACGTGATGAAGCGGCTATTGCTGCCGCACGAACACTGCAAGAAAATTGGTTTCCAGGCCCAGAAGATATAGATCTCGCATTTAATGATTTCATGAGCGCTGTGCGGCAGTTAGAAGAACCTAAAAAAAGTCTTGTTTTGCGTAGCCTTGGGATTAATCAAAATGGGCATGTATTACCTAAGCCTGCTAACGAAAGTTTTGCTGGACTATTGCATGGTGTCGATGGAGATGGGAATTTTACACTCAGCGCTAAAGGAAATCGTATGCAAGTAAGTGGCCGCGAATTGATCGCACGATTCTGGGATTTCGCAAATACGTACCAAGAATCACACACAGCATCAGGGGCTTTAGTTGAAAATGAACGTGCTGCTATGCGTGATGGTATTATGAATGCGTTGGCTGAAGGGGTTATTCGTAAGCATAATACTCTTAGATGCGAAATGGGCCGTGTACAATTGCTTGCATTAGCAACGCTGCAAGGACGATTACGTGGTTCTGATGGCAAAGTTGTGGATGTGGATGGTTTAGGATTAAACCCCGAAATTGCGGTGGCAGGAGCAGGTGCGGCGGCTGTAGCGCCAATAGCCCCACACGTTGCACCAAAAATTCGAAATTTAAATGATATAGCACAGTATTTACAGCCGTTTATTGATAGCCTTGGGCATGACATAAAAACCGCTGAACAATTTTATATGCTATTATTTAACTATAGAAATAATCTGGCGGAAGGGCATGTCATGGCCAGAGGCGAACGTATTGATTTAGATCCATCTGAGGTTGTGTATTTTGTACGCATGATGGAGCCAATAACTGAGCATGGTAAAATCGTGAGATATGATATTAATCCAGCATGGTCAATTGTGGCGCAAATAGGGTTTGGTGGTGCATTCCCTGTGGATGATTATATGGCTCAATTTGGTGCGCGAGATCAGGCGCAGTTGACAGAGGCACGCCGAATCGAGGCAGAGCGTGCATTGCGAGAACAACAAGATCGTGAGTTCAAAGAAGGTGTGGCGGCTGATCGCATGAAAGCTGAACAAGGTGCTAAAGAACAAGCACAAATAATTAAGCAACCTATATCTGGTGGAGTAATGTTTGCTGCACCAGTAGCGTCGACTCTTACTCACGCAGAAAAGCGTGCCCGTGCTAGAGTTGCAGCTGAAAATCGTCGGATGGAAAAGCCTTTTAATCCACAATTTGACGGATATGGGAAAGAGAGCGGCAGTTAAATAAGGAAAACCGCTGGGTAAATTGACCTGATTACTTAAACTTAGTTGTATGACCTTTGCTCACCAAATGATGGTAGCGTAATAGATTCTTTTCGACTTTGTCAAACAATTCACCCTTTTTAAAGGCGAAAAATGGATATTTTGTACTATGCGCACCTGTTTGATCGTGGGTAATTCCACAATTGATTCCAAGCATAAGTTCTATTGCCTCAAACACGGTATCAACTGGCCAGATTGAAAATAGACCTTGTTTCATATTTTCAACAACATTTTCGTGCAGTGTTAAATTAATGATGTTTGCGCGCGGTACGATAACACCTTGGGTTCCTGTTAAACCTTGTGATTCACACACACGATGGAACCCTTCAACCTTATGGTGGGTTCCGCCAATTGGCTGTGTCACCCCAAATTGATTCATTGATCCAGTAATCGCAATATCTTGCCTGACCGGAACGCCTGATAGTGACGATAAAATCGCGACAACTTCAGCCATGGACGCGCTGTCACCATCAATATCGACATAGCTTTGCTCAAATGTAAGCGAACATGTGTAGGATAATGGAAATTTCTGTGCGAAAAATCCGTTCAAAAATCCTTCTAAAATCATAGCACCTTTTTGCTGAATAGGGCCTGCCATTTCTGTTAAGCGTTCAATGTTAAGTACGCCAATATCGCCGGCATAGCTGCGCGCTGAAATTCGGCAGGGAAGGCCAAAATTATGATCGCCCGTGCTTATGACTGAAAGTCCATTAACCTGTCCAATGCTTGTGCCTTGGGTGTCAATTAAGATTTGGCCTGTTTGAATATCCTCATGATTTCGATCTTCGGATGTCGCATTTCGTATTCGACGCATAGAAAGTGTCTTGCGTATGGCGTCTTTTGTAATACACGTAGCGTCACCTACATTTACGTTCGCTTCCAATAATACATCAGCAATTTGTTCGAATCGCGCACTTAGTTTTTCGCGATGTCCAACCCAACGGGCACTGCAACCAAGCAAATACTCAAGTGCATCATCATCAATTGGTTTGCCTGTTAAGCGCAAAGAATTATGGCGTAACAGTTGCCGATATACATGAACGTTATATTCTGTTGCCGGCATGTCGGCGTCAATATCTGCTTTGATTTTAAAATAGGACTTAAATTCAGGATCATTAAAAAAGAAATTGTAATACCAATAGGGTGATGCAATTAAAAACACTTGCACGTCAAGCGGAATTGCTACTGGCTCAGGTGCATCGAGAAGGGGCAGGGTATTGTCACGATAGCGTTCTTCGATTCGGATTACCTGGTCACGAAGTGCGGATTTAAGCATTTCCCATACTTCAGGATTGCGTGCAATTGCATCTGCTCGAAGAACAAGGATACCACCATTTGCCAAATGCAGTGATCCTGGGCGTAGCATCGTGAAATTTGTTTCTAAAGACCCGTTTGCATTTGTTCGGTATTTAATTGATCCAAATAAATTTTCATATGTAGGATTGTGCTCTAAGACAACGCGTGCACTTGTATGATCTTTATTATTAACAAGAACATTAGCGCTATAGCGCTCACGCAAATGAGTGGGTATGAGTGTTTGATTTTCATCACTATCTTCATCGGTGGCGAATGAATGAAATCCCTTTGCTTGTTTTAAAATATCATCTTTTAGTTCATCAATCCATGTACCAAGAAAAGGCGTAAATTCCTCGCGAAATCGTGTGAATAGAGGTGAAATTACTTTTTTTGCGGTTACGAGTACAAATTCATTTATTTTTTTATGTACTTTTTGCGTGAGTAGATTTGCAGCCAGTGACATCTTGCTGATTCGATCGCGTATTATTTGAATTTCAATAGCATTTTCGGGGATTAATTCATTTTCAACGCCACTTAGATCAATGCTAAATCCTTCGCTGCTTTGAATAACGTCGTAGCCCTTTTCTTTCGCATAAATTTGGACTTCGTGTATTTGTTGGTCAATCTGATTTTGCAGATTGACTGTTAGTTTATCAATATGCCTTACAAAATGAGGGCTGTTAAGAGTTTTATTAAGCACGATGCCAACGTTCTCTGTCAGTTCATCCAGCTTTTCTTTGAAATGTAAACCCATACCTGATGGAAGAGAAAAAGGTTTGGGTTGGTGGTTGTTCAAAAAATTATTGACGTAAACCCAATCATTTGTTGCTGGAAGTGTTTTTGTATACTGTTTTAAATAGGATAACGTTGATGTCATTCGACCGCTTCGGTCTTCTCCAACGACAAAAACATGAAAACCTTTATCACGCATTTTAAGGCCAAATTCGATTGCATCACGTGCACGTTTATGTGAAGAAAGGTCGAATAAACTCAAATCATGATCGTCGTACATTTCACATCCCCGACTGCTTTGTGTTAGGGGCGGGACATATACCTTTCCGATCGCCTCTGCGTCGAGCGGAGTGATGTTTTTGAATGTTGGCATACCAACATCTTTATATGTAATAGGATCTTTTTTCATACTTTAAGAATACACTTTCAATGATTAACAGATGTTTAAGAATTTAATTAATTCATGTCGTTTGCATATATTTTAAAGTTTTTAATTATTGATTAATAATATGTTAAGCATAAAATGATAGTGTTATTGTAAATAAATGAATACTTGTTGTCGGGTGTCGGGATAAAAAGATTTCTGCAATTCAAAATTAAGTGTTTTTAACCACGCATGGCTAACAGTTCTTCTTTTTGGGGAAAAGTATGTTATACTTGCACTGTTATGCTTTTTGACCTACGTCCTGATGGTATAGAGTTTAGACAAAAAAGTTAGCATATTCAAAAAAAGGAAGAATGTATGCTTAAATCGTTTCGTGATGGATTATCTCTCTCAACACGCAGGAGAATTGTATTTTTTGCGTTGGGATTAGTTGTCGGTTTCCTTCTTCTTTCTGTTGTCTTTCAAGCATGCGGTGGAACAATATCAGCTATTAAAGAGCGTTTGTGTGCAACAAATGACGCACAATCACGTGCAGAGCGTTTGGTTAACGTAGAAGCATTGCCGGCTAAAGTTGGTACAATGACAAAACGTGTAACGGCACTTGGCCGTACAAAAGCAAATGAATTCGTGGTTATAAAGTCTGAAACGAATGCGCGTCTTAAGGAAATTTTATTTACAGAAGGCGGTTCAGTCACAAAAGACGAGGAAATCATTCGATTTGAAAATAATGATGTTCAAGCAGAATTGCAAGCTGCTGAAGCTGAACTCGTTTTAGCACAAGCAAATTTTGACAGAACATCAAAGCTCCATGAGCAAAAACTTGGTAGTGCTAAGGAATTTGACAAAGATAAAGGCACACTTGATGCAGCGCGAGCAAGGGTTGCTGTTGCTAAAGCTAAGCTTGAAAAAACAGTTATAAAAGCACCCTTTTCGGGTCAAATTGGTATCATTAAAGAAGACGTAAACGTTGGTGCCTTTATTCAGTCGGGGACTGAGCTTGTGACACTTGTTCAAACGAACCCTATGAAGATTGATTTTAAAGTTCCTGAAAAATTTGTGCATGATGTAGGTGTTGGTCAGTCAGCGGAAATTCGCATAGATGCCTTTAAAGATCGTGTATTTTTGGCGTCTGTGGAAGCCGTTGATTCTAAAGTTGATCCTGATAGTCACAGTTTGGCGCTTCGTGCAACAACAGATAATGATAACGGTGAATTGTTTGCCGGCTTGTTTGCGAATGTAAGTTTGATTATTGGTGAACGCGGTAATACGGTCATGGTTGATGAATCAGCAATCGTGCGTGAAGGTACGATTGAAACTGTTTGGGTGATTGAAAAAGGTAAAGCGCGCCAAAAGTTGGTTAAAACAGGCGTTCGTGAAAAGAACATGGTCGAAATTTCTGCAGGTATCAATCAGGGTGAGATTGTTATTACAACGGGCCAACAGCGTCTTCAAAATGGTATTCGTGTGAAGGTTGTTAATGATAAAGAAGAAATTGAACGAGAACGTTTAGCGAAAGAAAAAGCGGATAAAGCGAAAGCAGCAAAGACTGCCGTTGTGAGTGCTGAATCTCCTAAAGTAGAAGAATCAAAAACTGATGACGCAAAGAAGGCAGAGGCCACTAAAGCTGTGGAAGCACCGAAGGTAGTAGAAGTGCCAAAGGTTGTGGAGAGCACTAAGTCCGCAGGAAACTCAGAAACGACTAAGGTAGTAGAAGCGCCAAAAGTTGTGGAGAGTACAGAAAAAACCAGGGCTGTGGGAAACGAAAAAGCGGCTGAAGTGACAAAAGCAGTAGTGGCACCAAAGGCTGCAGAAAAAAAATCGGCTAATTTTGTTAAAGCATTGTTTAGCAAAAGCCAAACGACACCAGCACAGTCTGAGCCAAAGAAATAACGAGGCGTATTTTCTATGAAATTATCTGAAGTTTGTATTAAGCGCCCCGTTCTTGCTTGGGTTTTAACACTGGTCGTTGTATTGGTGGGGATCGTTGGATTTTTACGTTTATCGGTTCAACAATACCCAAATTTTGAAACACTTTTTCTCACTATTGAAACACAAATGACAGGTGCTAGCCCTGACATTGTGGAAACACAAATCACCCGTGTTATTGAAGAAGCCATTGCCGGCGTAGAGGGTATTGATACAATTTCATCGGTAAGCTCTGCTGGTGACAGCAAGGTACAAATTGAATTTCGCCCTGGTCGTACTATGGATAACGCTGTTAATGATATTCGTGATCGTCTTGCGCGTGCGCATGATAAATTGCCAGCTGAGGGCAGCCGCACAGATCCGCAAATCAATAGAACCCGCATGGACGAAAAACCAATTATAACATTGGCTTTAACAAGCGAGAGTGATGAGCCTAGCGTTCTTTTTGATTATGCTGAAAATGAAATTAAAAAAGATATAGAAGCCTTATCAGGTGTTGCACGTGTTGAAGTGATGGGTGCATCAGACTATACGATGCAAATCGATTTGGATCCTATCCGTATGTCAGCACACCAAGTTACAGTTGAGGATGTAAACAAAGCCGTCCGCAGCCAAAACGTGGAAGAACCTGCGGGTGAAATTGTCAGTAAAAATAGAAAATATTTTATCACAACCGTTGCTAATCTTGAAAAGCCTGAAGAGTTTAGAGAGATTATCGTTCGCCAAGTTGCTGGCAGGCTTATTCGTATCAGAGACATTGGCACAGTAAGTGTGCAAGCTGACGATAAAAAGACACGTACGCTTTTTAATGGCAAACGTGGTATCAGCATGTCGGTATCTAAGCAGTCAAATTCAAACCCATTGGATGTTGCAAAGGCTGTAAAACACGCATTAATTGATGTGTCAAAACGTTTGCCAGCTGGTTACACACTATCAGTTGCACGCGACCAAACAAAATTCATTGAAAAAAGTATCAAGGGTGTTTATTGGTCACTTTTTGAAGCAAGCTTTTTAGTCATTTTGGTGGTGCTTGTCTTTTTGAGATCGGCACGTGCATCGATGATCCCTTTGGTGACAATTCCAGTGTCACTGCTAGGTGCTGCCTTTATCATGTATATCTTGGGCTATAGCATTAATACCTTCACGCTTTTCGCAATGGTGCTCGCAATTGGTCTTGTGGTTGATGACGCTATTGTTGTGCTGGAAAACGTGCATAGGCATATTGAAGAAGGAATCGCACCTTTCCAGGCAGCAATTAAAGGAATTCGTGAAGTTGGATTTGCTGTTATAGCAATGACACTAACGCTTGTTGCTGTGTATGCACCGATTCCACTTGCGAATGGTAAAATGGGTAAATATTTTACAGAATTCGCAATAACACTTGCTGGTTCTGTTTTGATTTCTGGATTTGTCGCATTAACCCTATCCCCCATGATGTGTTCCCGTTTATTAGTACGTACGCATGCTGTTGATGACAAAAAGAAACAGTTATCGTTATGGGAAAAGATTAAAGAAAAAATTAACACCGAAGTTTGGCTTGGCATTTTAGAGTCCAATTATGAACAAATGTTACGTCACTCATTAACACATCGTTTGCAGGTACTTGGAATTGCTCTTGGGACAGCTTTGTTAGGCCTTTGGGTCTACGTGTTTTTGCGTTCAGAATTTATGCCACAAGCGGATACGCGTTCTATTCAGATTGAAGCAAACGCACCGCAGTCTGCAACGATTGAATATACAGAACGCCATATCAAAGATATAGATGATATTCTTGGAACTTATCCTGAAATGGAAAGACGTATTACAATTATCAACAACCCAACGGTTGATATTGGAATCGAATTGACTGAGCATAAAACATCGATACTGCGTTCTCTGCTTTCATTTATTTTGCCACATGAAAAAATGACAGAAGAAATTATAGCGGAGCTTAGAAAGAAATTTGAAAAAATCACGGGTGTTGACCCGCGCATACGGAGTGGGAATAGCTCAAACGATGCGAGTACGGTTGAATTTGTTATTCGTGGTAATAAATCACAAACTGAGCTGCGAGATTTAACGAATAACATGGTTCAGGATCTTTACCGTAGTGGAATAGTTAGTCAAATAAGATCAATGAGTCATAATGACAGTGAAGACTACATCGTAACATTACAGCGTGATAAGATTTCAAATCTTAAAAAAGATCCTCGTGAAGTTTCTGATACAATTACACATCTTATTAAAGGTAGAAAAGCTGGTAAATTCAAACGCGCTAATAAACAATATGATGTTAAATTACAAGTTAAAGTGGAATTTAAAGAAAATCCGGAAGATATTTTAAAACTGTTTATCAAAGCAGGTACCGAAAAAAATCCAACATTGGTTCCATTATCTGAACTTGTTTCCGTTGATGCGCGTACAGGGCCACATGAAATACATCGTTATAATCGCACACGTTCATCTACCGTATATGTTATTTTAAAGCCAGGCTTCACAGTTGGTGATGGCGTTAAAGTCGTTAATGATCTTTCGCATGAACATATACCTGAAGATGTACGATGCGATTTTGCTGGTGAGACAAAGAAATTCCTTAATGAAAGCCAATCCATGTTTATGGTTTTTGGCTTATCACTTTTCTTTATTTATCTTGTTATGGCAGCACAATTTGAAAGCTGGCGCGACCCATTTATTATTTTCTTTAGTGTGCCATTATCGCTAATTGGAGGCGTGTTCGCACTTAGTTTGATGAGTGGTGGTACACTTAACGTATTTTCGTTCATTGGCTTTATCACGTTGGTGGGGTTAATTACAAAACATGGTATTTTGATTGTGGATTTTGCGAATCGATTGCGTCAAACAGGAAGCAGTATTACTGATGCCGTTACAATGGCTGCCAAAACACGTTTACGTCCGATTTTGATGACAACCCTTGCGATGGTTTTAGGTGCTGTGCCACTCATGTTTGGTGCATCAGGTGCAGGCGGGGAAAGCCAGCGTCAGTTGGGTTGTGTTATCATTGGTGGTATGTCACTTGGAACAATTTTCACTGTCTTTATTGTGCCTATTGTGTATACATTATTGACGTCAAAAAAGTTGAAGAAGAATACGTTTATTGATGATGACGTAGTCGTTAAGCCTGCGAAGAAATGATGGTTTGTTTTGATGTCTCTCTACTATTCAAATTATTTTAAGAACTTTTCCGTCATGGCGAGACCGAAGGCCGTGGCCATCCATGTATTTAAGAGGTAGCCTAGATTGCCACGCCTCTTTGAGGCTCGCAATGACGAAAATAAATACACTAAAAGTAGTATATCTTGATGATTACTAAAACTAATACACCTCGCCGTATAAATTTTTCCAGCTGGAAACAGCTAGAACAGCATTGGACTGATGGACTCGCTGAACGCGTTTCTCTAATAAAACGCCCATTTAGTAATCCTATTTTTGTGCACCCTGAATTTTTACCACTTCCGCAATCTGATTTTATCTCTCAGGGCTCAACGCACGGTGTTACCTCGCTTGAGACGCTTAATTTACCTGCTGACACGCATGATCTAATCTTGTTCAGTCCATTCCTCCAATGGACGCAAGATGTACCAGGAATGCTCAAACAAGCATATGGCGCCCTAGCTGAAGATGGTTTTTTTGTTACATGCCTTTTTGGTCAAGACACCTTAATTGAATTTAAATCCATTTGTGCAGAATTGGATTTGAAACATACTCAAGGTCTTCAACAGCGGTTTTTACCGACCATTCATGCGAAAGATGCTGGAATGCTGATGCAGCGGGCCGGATTTGCAAGTCCTACTTCTGATATTGAACATCTTTCCCTTTCAGTGACATCAGTTGAAAATCTTGTCGAAAGGCTGCGCGATAGTGGCGTGAATAATGCGA
Source organism: uncultured Alphaproteobacteria bacterium (assembly GCA_903861255.1). Lineage (GTDB taxonomy): Bacteria > Pseudomonadota > Alphaproteobacteria > Paracaedibacterales > CAIOTO01 > CAIOTO01. The sequence goes on from CAIOTO010000241.1 coordinate 11,144, forward strand.
AGGAAAACGTGCATCAGCCCTATATTCCGACAACACTGCTGTCTCGTGCATTTTTGGTGGAAGCAAACTCTGCATACGCGGCGCAATACCCGCATACATCAGGCGGAATGAATGTGACCATTGATTTGATTTTTATGTGTGTCTGGAAACAGTCCGATTTAAAGGCTGTCACTCGTTAAACAGTAATCCACCCATTGCTTGGTTAGTTTTTCTTGAACCGCGTTTTGATTTAAGCGTCCCCTTAGGTGATTAAAATCAACATGGTCAAGCAATTGATCTTGATTCGCACAAGAGTAAACAACAGTTTCAACGCCTGTAATTGGGTCTTTATGAACCTGAAGGCATTGCGCGCAGATTTCCTTCATCATGCACTGCATAGGGGAATTGATGCTACCAAGGGCAATATGTTTTGGGTTCAATATATCCTTGAGCTTCGCATGGCGAGCATTAGCTACTGCTCCCATAAGTGTGTCTGATCCAATGACGAGCATGCGAGAGACCTCTGATAGTGGGATAGTTATATTGCCCAAGTTTCCTGCTGCATAAGCACTGATCGCATCAATGGGATTACCATGAAAACTAGCGTCAGTTGGCCGTATTTCTTGAAAAGCATCTGCCTCATCACAGCACCAAATCACAGCATCTGCTGCGGCCTCTATTTCCTCTACTTTAAAACGATCCACTGCCTTTTTATAACCTGCCACATACAGCACGCGGCAGCCATTATCACGCATGGCCTTACCAATTGAAAACAACACGGCGTTACCAAGGCCTCCTCCGATTAAAAGGACTGTTTCATTTTTAGGAATATCTGTTGCAGCACCCGTTGGGCCCATGAGAACAAGAGGTTCGCCAACCTTAAGATGTGCGCATAAGTTTGATGATCCACCCATTTCAAGCACGATCGTTGCTATCAATCCTTTTTCACGATCAACCCATGCGCCGGTTAGTGCAAGGCCTTCCATGGCAAAGCGTGTTTCATGATGGTAGGGTGCATATGTTTCGAAATTCTGCAAGCGATAGAATTGCCCGGGTTGAAAGGCCTCTGCCGCCAAAGGTGCTTCTAATATAACCTCAACAATGGTTGGTGTTAGGCGGTTTACAGCATGGACTTTTGCGGTTAGTAATCTGCTGAGCTCACATAAGAAATTTGGTTTTGAAATTGATTCCACAGATTCGAGTATGCGTGTGATGATTGGATAACCACGCTTAGCGCTTGCCATTGCTTTTACAACGTTGCCCGAAAAAGAGGGGTGCAAGTCACCAAAAAAGCTCATCCCGCGATTGTCTGGGCGCTTTTCCATGAGCACATGAACAGCGTCAGGTTTTGCTGATTTTTGTGGCGTTACAGGTGCACCACTTTCATTAATTGCTTGAAATGTAGAATCGGGTGTTATTGGATGTGGTTCGTCAAACGTAAGGTTTATATTGGGTTTTGTACCTGCTGCTATTAAAATAGTCTTTGCGGATATCGTATGTTTTTCGCCATTAATTTCAACGCTAAGGCTTTCTGCATGACCGAATGAATCCACATTAATATCTTTAGGCACGACATTTGTTTTGATAAAAATACCTTCTTCAAGGGCTTTTTCAACTTCTTCATGGTTCAAACGATAGCTTGGTGCTTTGGTTAATTCGCCTCGGTATAGTAATGTTGCGCCACCTAAATCTTGAATGATTTTTTGAGTTTCAAGTGGAGACGTCGCTTTCTCAAGCAAAGCGGCATGATGCAGCATTTCATCAGCAACTTTATGATCATGTTCAGTCCAATTTGATCGCAGGTGTTCAGCACCGTCTTTAGCAACCAATGCATCATAACGCTTTTTAAATTTCTTTACCTGAACTGGATAATACGCCATTGCTTCTGTTGCTGTATCGATCGCCGTTAAGCCGCCGCCAATCACAACAATAGGCAAACGAACTTGTAAATTAGCCAGAGAATCTGCTTTGTGTGCACCAGTTAGCTGCAGCCCCATTAAGAAGTCACTTGCTTGTCTGACGCCAGGAACAAGCGCGTTCTTCATTGGGATAAGCGTAGGGCTACCTGCGCCCATGCAAAGGGCAATGTGATCAAAGCCAAGTTCAAATGCACGTTCACTGGACAGTGTTCCACCAAAGCGGATGCCACCTTTAAGTAAAAATTGTGAACGTCTTTCAAGCAACATACGGATGACTTTAAGGTAGTTCTTATCCCACCTGACAGTAATGCCGTATTCTGCAACGCCGCCAAACCCACCCGTTATGCGCGATGAAAGCGGTTCACGCACATCATGCCAATTATAAATTGGTTCAAACTCAGTTTTCTCGCCAGTAGGGGTAATGCCGTTTTGGTATGCGGGTAAGGGTTCTATTTTTAGACCGTCAATACCAACAACTGTGTGTCCATCGTTAAGCAAATGGTGCGCAAGGTTAAAACCAGCAGGCCCCATTCCAACGATTAAGACACGTTTATTGGTAGGCGCTTTTGGAAGAGCTCGTCTAATGTTCAAGGGGTTCCAACGGCTCAATAAACTATAAATTTCAAATCCCCATGGCAGATCTAAAATATCATTGAGTGTCTGCGTTTCAATTGCTGGAATGGCAACAGGTTCTTGCTTTTGAAAAATACACGCTTTTGTGCAGTCATTGCAAATACGATGACCCGTCGCAGCCAGCAAAGGATTATCAATCATCGCAACTGCGAGCGCACCAAGAGGAACACCTTCACTTTTAAGCTGATTCATTTCCGATATTTTTTCTTCCAGCGGGCAACCAATCAAGTCAATACCTAACGGATTTTTTTGCATCCCCGTTTCGGGTGGGCGTACTTTAAGCCCTTTTGAACATGAATCTTTACCTTGATGGTGGCAGTGGATGCAGTACTTAGATTGCTCAATAGCAAAGTCGCGTGTCACACCTTCGTCCGTTGCTTCAAAACCTACCCTAGGACGAAGTGTTGTATTATGAATGCCGCGTCTATCCTGCAGTGTATGTTGTAAAAGCGACTGATAATCAAGCGGACGTGGTATTTTAAACAGCACCGAATGCTCATAGCGCTGTTTGCCAATATCCGTCAATGCCGCAAAGGCAGCAAAGCGTGCAGCTTTGTCAAGTTCATCTGTATACATTTCGGGCGTTTGTAGCCAATCATTTACACGTGTTGCAAAATCAAGATCATTTGTATAAACAAAGTTGGGTTCAGTAACCGTTGAATCATATTTTTTTAAAGCAAGCCGCTGCACAAACTGACGTTTAATAAAAGGAATGAGACTCAGTTCATTATGTGATTTTTTAAGGGCAGAAAGGGCAGGGGGGATGTTAAAAAGGTCAGCGATAAATTCCTCAACAAAGGGTGCTAACGCAATGATTAATGAGCTCTCGTCTTTGGCAGGGAGTATATGTGGATTTATTTGAGCATTGCCCCAACGTGTGCATAACTCAGCATCCAATTCATTTAAAAAATGAATGAAATGTTGATTGATTTTTGAGATACCACTGTCGCTGTATAGATCTTGAAACGTTAGGTTGTGACTTAGCTTCAGTTTCACATCGGTAGAGCTAGGTTTTCTTTTGGTTGATACATGAAAAGAGAGCATAAGAAATTACAAGAGAGTGTTACAACAAGACATGTCTTTTTATAAACCAAAAGCAGAGCTTACAGTACCCTTTTCTTGTGTATTATAAATAAATCGTGTGCACATCAAATGTGATAGTCGAAGTATAATAATGATATCTGACATGTAGTGTTGGCCAGGAAATGATTATGTGCGGACTGTTTAAAGATGTGAGTTGATTACAAGTTAAATTCAACTATCGGCAATTGAAAAAGATGTCTTTTTTCAAAAGAACCAAAGATTTGCTTGTGCGATTCTGAAATTTAGGCTAAACACATGGATAGTTGATTATTAAAAAGGAAAAAATATTATGTCAATTATCACAAAATCAGAACTAATCACACAAGTTGCGAATCAAGCTAATCTTTCAAAGGTTGATGCAGAAAAAGTTGTTGCTGCTTTACTTGATGCAATTACAATCACACTTAAGAAAGGCGATGACATGCGCTTTACTGGGTTTGGTACATTTTCAGTGCAGTCTGCTCCCGCACGTACAGGGCGCAATCCACGCACCGGTGAAGAAATTCAGATCAAGGCATCTAAAAAACCTGTGTTTAAAGCAGGAAAGACACTGAAAGACACAGTGAACGCTTAACGCATAATTTCGTTTCTATACTCACTATATTTTTCTGCAAGATATTTTTTGAGTATAGAAACCTTCTCTTTTTATCCAAACATGAAAATATTTATATATTTCCCATTGAAATAAATGGTGCGCATGCTTATATGCTAATTATGGTGATGTAAACCCATTCCTCAGGAGACTATCGTGGCTTGTTATCAGAAATTGAAGACATCGTCTACACATGGTGCGTTAATGAATCAAACACGTGCGGAATCTTCTATGATGTTAAATGAAGTTGATGGTGAGCTGTCTCGACCGACGGTAGCGCAAAGTATTATCACTTTCCTTAAAAAGTCAGTATCGTCTGTGGTGATCGTTAGCTATTTAAGCATAACTGTTGGGCAAGCATATGCGATGGACAGTAAAGTGGTGCCTTTTGATGGACGGGAAGGAATTGAATTAGGAACTTCTTACGGAACACCTCAAAAATTAAAAACAAACACAGTTGTACCTGTGATGAAGGGAAGTCCAGATTCTGTTGCAGGTATATTGGACTTGGAAGAAGGTAAAGGTTCTCCGTCATCAACAAATAGTGCGTCTAATGGTTCGCATCAAGATGGCTCATCCTTGTCAAGGGATGTAGAAGTAGCCCTGGCTGCAAACAAAGATGATGTTACTATTTTAGATCCACTAGCTGCTATTGCTAAAACATTTAAACTTGATGATGCTGGCTTACAGCCTTCAGACTTATTCAAAACAGTTTACTTAGCTGTTTCCTTTGCAATGGATTCAGTAATCAATGCACCAGTAAATATGGTGAATGCAGCCACTTGGGTTAATGGACGTGTAAAAAAAATACGTGACAGCGAAGTGGAAATGCCAGGGGAAGAAGCATACTCAAAGCCTCCAAGAGACTTTTACCGCGATAACGATTATTATGGCGCGCAAAAAGACACTTATATGCAGTCATTACTGACAACTATTTTATTTGCCTCGGTCGTTTATTCAATTAATGCAAAGGCTAAGTTTGCGGGGTACACCATTTTTGATGCTATGGCAAAAAAAGCAGAAATGTATGAAACATTGTATTATGAACATGCCGATGACCCTTATTATTACCAAGATCAGTTTATGGACGGTATGTTCATATATTCATGGATAGCGTTGCCATTTTTCTTGCTTTTTGAATCATCCGAATTAAGTAAAATTCTTTGGCCAACCCGTGAAGAAGCACGTTTAAAAGAGAGTCATGGATTTTATACAGAACAAGCATTAAATTTTTTAAGCGTTGGGATTGCATTTGCTGCAGGGTACTTTGCTTACTCGGCGTATTATACCGCTGCTGCTGGTTTATTAGGAACTCCGCAAACCACCGAAAAGGATCTAACAACGTATCCGGCATTTTTAGGGTACTCCACAGCATTAACGATGTATACCATCGCTCGCAAGGGTAGTGATAATGCTTATCGTTATTTATCACGTCAGCAGTATGGAGATAAAGCAGGACGTGAACGCGGCATGAACGAAGAAGCTATTGATTTCTATAAAGAATCGATAAAAACTAAATTTAATGCAGTAAAAGTGAGCCCTGAAGGGCAAACGTCATCGGATGCTAACCTAAAAATTGCAGATGGTGTGGATTTAGAGGCGCCAAAAAGGAGTGTTCAAAAAAAGGAAAAACGCAAAACAGTATTCGATTCATCAGATACAATCGAAGAAATTGAAACACGTTTGGCAAGTCTTACCGGGACAGAACTTTTAACTGAAGTTCTTGATCATTCGTCTAATCATAAACCTGTTGTAGAACGTCATAAATCACATGACCTAGCAGCCATTAAAAAGCTTCAAGAGCAATCAGAGGCATCTCTTTCCGCGCAATTTGTGCAAGGGGCATATAATTCATCAGCATGGGTAGTTAAAAATAGTTGGTGGATTGTTCCGACAATCGTGTGCACTGCACTTGTGTACCCTTCATTTACATCCTGTGTGGATCTTGTTCAATGGTCAATTAAGGGAGATCCACAAGCAATTTCAGATTATGTATTGGGGCAACAAGCTGGTTTAGCATTTGAGATTCTTAAAAGTCATGAAGATGAGATTTTAAAAGACCCTGTAAACTGGCAAGCAGACTGTTTTGATAGTAGGAAAGTTATTGCAAATATTACAGATGATGAAAATTCTTATGCTTATTATTATGAGAATCAATATAATAAAACCGCAGATTATATGTTGCATTTTACTACACCACATTGTCTTGGTATTAGCCCAGTGGATGAATGGATATTTGCACCTGGTTTTTTAACGGTTAATTATGATACTGCGGTCGATCTTTTTTATATTTGGAAAAATTATTATAAAGCAGTAGCGGAAAGTATGGAGCAACAAACATTTTCCACAACAATAAACATTTTAGCAAATATTGCGGGTGGTATCTATGCACCGACAGTGTATGGTTTGTCAGTCTTAGGTACATCGTTTGTTTTGTATCAAGGTGCAGAAATATTTATGAATCCAGAACTAACCGTTTGCAGTAAAGTTTTAAGTATGTTAGGAAATACGTTAGTGTCCACGCCTGCATTTACACAAGGTGTTATAGAATCTGCTTCACAAGGGATTGAGGGGTATTTAGCACTCGATGGTGAATTTAACGATTGGGCTGTTTATACCTGTACGGGTTTAATCGCTGCTGTTTCGGCGCTTATTCTTACACCTGATTTTTATAAAGTTCAGCAAAAAATTGTCCATAAACTAGAGAGAGTAGTTTATGGGCGTTCTGCGCAGAAAGAACTATTCATGAAGTTTGATACATTAAAAGAATTAAATGATAATAGACCTGCTGCGTAAGTCGCATTAGCGCTAATTTTTACAGAAAAAAGTTTAAATTCTAAGGGAAATATAAGAAAGTAGGGA
>CAIOTO010000242.1 GCA_903861255.1 uncultured Alphaproteobacteria bacterium
AAATATGCAGATCTTTGTCTGAGGCCTCCCGTAAAAGAAAACCTCAAATGGAAAAATATCACTCCTTAGGTTAGCGCTTATGGGGGTTAGCCCTGACGCCTAGTATTGTTAAAAAGGTATTTTACACGATTGGCGATCTAAGCTTTACGCAAACAACAGACGGCCTCATTGAAGAAGCTTCAAATTCGCTTGGTATAAATAAACGAACTAGAGATGTTCTTTCTTCACAATCCATCGCTACACTTTTAAATTTAGCGCGCATTAAGTCAGACATTACTCCATCGTAATTAAAAACATTATAGTCATCATCAGCAAAAAACAAATGAACTTCACCACTGTCTTTCATTAAGTGCGCTAACCGTTCAAAAAAACTGGGTCGGTCACTATAATCAACCAAAAAATGACAATACACAGCCACATCAAACGTACCATTAAGCTCTACCGGCAAATCTTGCAACGTTGTGGGATACAAATCAACACCATCAAACTCACCAAGATAATATCCTACAGATATTTCATTTAAATCTGGATCAACCGCCGTAACTTCAAATCCTTTTCTTTTAAGCACGCGCGCCGCAACACCGCTTCCCGTGCCTATATCTAATACTTTTTTTTCTACAGCTAGCTCCAATGAACGGATAACACTGGGGATGCGGCTCTCATAAAAATCATGCCTTACACGTATCCCGTTTCTTGTAACTTCAGGCAATTGGGCATAATGCTGGCTAAGATCTACCCCCCCCCGAACAGAATCTGCACCATCAACAGCAGCAGAAAATTCCATTGATTGCACATTTGAAACCATGATTGACATGGCCAATACAGCACCAATTAGAAATTTATTAAACATAGAAAAAACCCTTAAATTTGAAATTAAACACTCAATACGTTGTATATATGTATGAAAAATATTTTTAACTGCGCACTCATATTATTTTGCCTGCGAACTCATATAAGCTTCACGCAATTTATCACGGGCACCATTAATTTGTTTCTTTAAATAGTGCGGTACATAATTCTTGTCCCAAGGCGGTAATGTTAACGATCCACCTTCATCAAAAAACACGGAAACAAGCACACCGTCTTTATAAAACAAATGGCTTTCTGGAAGTTGAAAAATAGCATGAGACCCATTGTTAGGACGTTGCTCACATCCCAACGCTGCAAAATATAAATACAAATCCTCTCGTGTGAACTGCCATTCATTTGATTCAATGCTCATATCAACATCCTGCGGTGTCCCTGTTAAGCCATACAAATCACCTAATGGTAATTGAACAACTGCATTTTCCGCAGGTAATTCTTCTTTAGCCGCAGCCACCAATGCTTCTGCTGCTTGCTTTTCTTCAGCCACTGCTTTCGCTACAATTTCCTCAGCTATCTGTTTAGCCCTCTCTTCATTACGTTCAACGTGACTCTGTTTTTTTTCAGCTTTAGATTTAGATGATGAACCTTGCGAAGCAACAACTGTTTCTGTAACTTTTTTGGAATCAAGAATGGCTGCTTGTTCGCGTCGCTTTTGTTGTGCACGCGCCAATACCTCCGCACGCAACTGTTCTGTACGTTGTTCATTTAGCGATTTTCTAATTTCAACTTCTGCCGAAACAGCAAGACGTTCTACTGCTCTCGCTGCGGCTTTGCTTTCCGCGCGCGCTTTTCTTTCCAATTTTTCATGCTGCAGTGCCTCAAAATCAGCATAATCATTCGACAAAGCCTTAACATAAGCCATTTGATAACGCAGCTTCATATCTTCTATTTCGATATTTTTCTCACGCAAAAGGATGCTAAACACACACGCATAACGATATGCTGCATTAACGTCATTACATAAAATAAATGTCGATAAAGAATAGGATATAAAAGCTTTGAACTGATCTTCCCCTAACGTATCAATGTAAACACGGTAGATTTTCTCTAAATCATCTGAACGTGTGCTCTGATCAATATCTGAAGAAGACGCCATATCTTCTGACAGGCTACCCCTAAGCACATCCTCTAATTGGATAATACCTGCGCGTATCCCGGAGAAATCATCATTTTTTTCTTTGTTTGCTTTCTTCTTTTTTGTTTCAGCCTTTGCTTTAAATGAAACTTCTTGCTCTTGAAACATCGCCTGTAAATATTGATTTTGACTATTAATCTGTGATTGAAATGTTTGATCTCGTGATACAGGATCACTTTCAATCATTTTTTGTTGCTCTCTTATTCTGATACCTTCAATCTTCAGTTGCATTCGCTTTGAAAATCCAGAGCGCATATTTGGTGGCACTGCTGATTTAATCCACCCTTCTGTTATTTTGTATGTATTCAAAAAACCTTGATATGCTGCACATTCATCTCCTGGCAATTTACGCACATCCGACGGGATTAACTGTACTGAATGGTAAAGTTCGACTCTTTTTTGTAAATAGTCAATATCATCAGCAATTTAAGACTGAAAGTTATACATATTTGCATAAACACGTAATAAATCTGATTTTGCTTCATACAAAGTGGTATTGATGTTAGCTTGCAAGGCCCCTGCAATATTATGCTTTTTATGCAATTCCGCTAATTCGATCCACAATTCATAGACATTTATAGCCGTCTTAGCAGCAACCTCACGCTTTATATAGTCTTTCACTTGATGATAACGACCCACTAAGGACGACGCAAGCCGAGCATTTGATAACCGTGCAGCCTGCAATAATGATGACAACAAAAGATAATCATTACGTGCAAGCCTCTCACCCTCCTCTGTCGCCAGATCATCAACAAAAGGTGCAAACATGTTAACAAAACATTCAACACCTTCTAAGCCAATTTCAAGATGTTTAATAGCTTCATTCTGGTCGCGATGGTCAATTGCTATACCTTGATGAACTTGCATATGACGCCCAACCATAATATTGATATGTTTCGCGATATCGATTAATTTAATGTTTAAATAATTTGGCTTCCAGTAAGCACTGCATGCTTTTAACACATACTCTGAGTCTTCACTATGCTCAATGCGATCATCAAGTCTACGCATAACTTCATCTAAGACAATAGCGCTGGTACGTGGTTCTGCTGCCCTCATCTTTGCATTAGCCGACCTACACACAGTTTCATATTGTGTTATCCAATTTTCATACCACGCTGGGCTACGAAATGATCCTGCCGGCGCAGTTGGATCATTAAGAAAAGTAGGCCGACCACATGCGCATCCGCTAGCACATTCCTCAAGGTTTTCCGGAACAATAGGCGCGCCACACACTTGCGCAAGAATTGCTGGCTTACCCGTTTTTTCTTCCATAGCATAAACTGCATGGGGTATTTGTGTGCACGCTAAGCATGTGGATAGCAATATAGATTTTTTGAACACTTTCGATTTCCTTGTTTTATCAAAACATTGTTTTATATGCACGCATTTATTTATATAATCACAAAAAATATAATTACAAGAGCAATTAAAAAAATATTTTAGCACACTACAATCGGCGTTGCCCGCTCCCACCGCGTCTCGCACAACACCTTCGGCTGCAAATCCAGAAATTTCACCTCCAACGAAAACGCTGCATCCTTTAGCGCATCTTTATAATGCATAACGGCCGGGTATTGCGCTGCTTGCAGCACATCCAGCTGATCTTTACCGTCCCCTTTCACCACAATCGATTCAACTAAATCAGACACACGAAATAATGACGGGTCACGCGGCACATCACCTGAAACCTTCACCAATGGCCAATTTGACTCCGGCTCCACGGCATAATCCCCTGATACATAGTCATCCAAAAACTCCGTCGCCACTGATGATGTATCAATCGCATTTCCAGCATCCACCACTGACGCAATCTTCACCCACACAACCCAGCTATCCGACGTCGCACGCAATTGATACGAAACCACTTTGCCAACCACACGTCCTCCCGGCAGGTCTTTATGCCTTACATCCAATGTTGTATCCAAATCCACCTGCCACAAACGCTCGAACGGCACACAAAATTCAACCTCTAGTTGCCGCGATGCACCCACAATATGCGCCCTCGCAACACGCTTTGCATAATCCAATAATTTATGTCCGCGACTGCTTCGCAGCACCGTTGGCGCTGACGGAGCATCCGCATAAGCATCTCCATCCGCCAATCTAAAATGCAAATGCCGCACCTGCCCGCCCGCAATCGGCGCAGCATTCAACACACTAAAATCAACCACCTCGCGGCACGATTGCTGATAACTCCAATTTACCCACAAACACGCTTTAAACCATCCATGACTAAACGTCATCAGCCGCGGCTGTTTTCCATTTTCACTCATATATAAAGGTGTCGTTGTCGCCGGCAATCCATTCAGCCCCTTAGGCAATCGCTTCAACCAGCTTTTCACCACCGTATAGCCTGTATTTTTACGCGTCTTCGCAAGCCCAATTTTATCGCCTTCGCGTGGCCAACTTTTCTCCAACGCATCAACCGTCAACGTATTAATCACCCCTCGCGAAAATTGACGCGCAATCAGCGGTGCAACATTAATCACATCCTCATGTCGTTGCTGCCAGTTCGCCTCTAACGTCACATGCACTGCATTCACTGGCGTCTTGCCGATCCTCACCACCAGTGAATCACTCAAAATTTCATCCGCTATATAGGTATGTTTTGACCCAGACATAATATCACTTAAGCGCAAACTGCCCGTTTTAGGATCCCAATACATAACCTCTGTGCGACTCTCTAGCGCCTCTGCCAAGCCGACTTTGTCATAAAAATCTACCTCAAATGCCGGATCCACCTTAAGCTGATCCACCAGTTGTTTAATCTGCACAGTTGCATCCACAGCCTCTGCATTCAATTCCCATTCTAAAAATCCATCCGCCGCATGACGCGGAATGTGAACCAACTTCCCGCGCATCAACACATGCGCAGCCACACCATCGTGAAAAGAAATAACACCATACCGTGTCTTTTTCTGCAAATCCTCAACCGGCACCTTAGAATCCGTCAACAACCGTGTGACCGCCGCCTCTGTCTCGCGCTGCGCGATCACGCATTTAAAAATGCGTAAATCCTCGCGGCTATGTATTTTGGCTGAAAATACTTCATTCGATTCAATCCATGCAAAAAATAATTTCATTTTTTTTCCCTCGACAAGTGTTGGTTAAATGATTAAATTGATCTGAAAGTCTTAATGTAAGAAACATGAGTTATGTCAAACGCATCCACACCAACAGCCACAGCACCAACTGCCCTCGATAAACTCGCGCAATGCATGGCAGCCAATTCATTTTTGAAATGGTTTATTAGTACTGGCTATAAGCAGGGTGTCTTTTGGGTACTTATGATCACAGCGGTTAGCGCAACCAATGATGTATTGATGAAAACGTTGGGCGAACGACTTCACGTGGCAGAAATTTCATTTTTCCGATTTTTCTTTAGTTTAATATCTGTGTTACCTATTATTTTTATGAAAAGCGGCGTTGCGCTGTTTAAAACAGAACAACTAAGCATGCATATCTGGCGCGGAATTATCGGTGCAGCTGCATTGGGGCTTTGCTGTCTTTCAGTAAACATCATGCATATGTCTGAAAACACAACCATCATGTTTACACAGCCATTCTTTTTCTTACCAATGGCATATTTCTTTTTGAAAGAAAAAGTTGATGCATCACGCTGGATCGCAACACTGATTGGTTTTATTGGTATTATCATTATCATGCAACCAGGGTCAGATGCATTCCGTGTTGAAGCCTTTGTGCCAATGGCTGCTGCATTTTGCTTTGCCATTATCAGCATGTTGGCAAAAAAAATGATCAGAGATGAACACACCTTGACCCTATTGTTTTACTTTGGTTTAGTGACCACACTCGTAGCACTGCCTGTTATGGTTCCCTTTTGGAAAACACCACTTCTTAGTGAACTTCCTTTACTTTTAATGCTTGGCGTGTGTGCGAACCTGATTCAGGTCTGTATTTTTCGCGCGTTCTCATCAACAGATGCATCATCACTACAGCCGATTTTCTATACAGAAATTGGGATATCAACGCTGTTTGGATTCATTTTCTTTGGCCAGATTCCAACAATTTATGTGGCTCTCGGAGCAGCGCTTATTATCGGTAGCACCTTTGCGATCAGCGTAATTGAAACCCGGAAAGAAAAAAAGGCTGCCTAAATTAAGCAGCCTCTCTGTTTCAATACTTTTATTCTGGCACTCTTTCCAGTTTCCCTCGCACGTGATGCGAGGGCCCATGTATTTGTATGAGATCCTATGGTTAAACCATAGAAAAACTTTTAAGGCAGATTCTACTCTTCATCAGAAAAACCAAGTTCGTCATCACCCATATCTAAATCATGATCTTCTTCTGATCCTGCATAAGGAATAACAGACACTGTATCATCTTCAGCAACAGAGTCATCAACACTATTGTCTAAAGGAATAATAAATGACCCCATGCTCTCATCTTGAACAACCATACCAGTATTTAAAACACCTGCCCCTTGAATGTGAAAAGAGCCATCATTCAATGCTGAATCATCGTTGCCAACAACACTTACTTCATCAACTGTAGGCAGATACGCATCATCAACGTCCAATTCAGCTGGATCAAACCATGTTCTAGACGCTATATTTTTATCAGTCGTAAATTGAAGCATTGATGGATGTACTGCTGGTGTACGACCACTCGTTTCCAATCGAGTCAGATCTGTAATGCTTGTTGGAGACACCCATCCATGTGCACTACTTGAACTAGCACCTTTACCTGTTTTTACCGTAGTAAAAAAAACATTTCCTTTAGGATCAAGCACTGTAATATCGCCAAAGCTTTTTCTTTTCTTATTTTCTTTAGTCAAAGGCGGCGATGAAGTAACACTGCCCACTAAATGATTAATACCATTATATTCATCTGCATCATGTTGTTCATGCGCTGGAGCAACAGGTGCACCAGGCATTACCTGCTGTATCATTTGCCCTTGTGGGGTTACAAACTGTACGTGTTGCTGCTGAACATGTTCAGGAGTATTGGCAAATAACTGTTGCGGCTGAATGCCATGCACAGGAGTTCCAGCAGGAGTACCAATATGT
>CAIOTO010000243.1 GCA_903861255.1 uncultured Alphaproteobacteria bacterium
CGTTAAGTCACTTAACCACTTGCCCGTCGGTTTAAATCGACCGTTCGTTGCCGTAGATGCAGCTTGCTTTTGTTCTGCTGTTGCCGTGCTTTTCACCGGCATCGACATCAATCGGAATATTTGCGCCGACAGTGCATACGAACCACGTTCACAGCTCTTGCCTTTCTTGTTTGCAGACATATCTGGTTCCATACACCATTTCTTATAACCCGCCGCTGAACACCGTACGATTTGCATCGGTGACGCTTTACAATTATCAGAACATTTTTCAAATGTATCTTCCGTAGAGGCACACTTTGTTGCATCGCAATTGGCGTTGCATTGCTCGGCCGTCCATTTGCCGCCAGGTGTAGTGGTTGATGATTTATCCGCAGCACTTGCTGTACCCGCAGGTTTTGTGCCTGTAGATTTCGCTGCTAGCGCCTCTTCTGTTTCTTTTGTTTCAATTTCTTTTGCAATAGCCTCAATCGTTGCTTTTTTACTAGCGTCAAAATGTGCCTCGAATTCTTTTAGTCTGCGCCGCGAAACTTTATATTTTTTAGGATCCTTTTCCGCCTCCACTTTGCCTTTGAACTCTTTTAAACTAATTTTTCCTTTAGCTTCTGCAAGTTTTTCCTTAGTGAGTTCTTTAGAGAAGTTAATTGTAATGTATTGGATTTTTGCCGAACTTGTTCTTGTGCTCTTATAAAAGTTATCTGCAAGATTGACTAAAACCTCTCCTAATACTGAACCAGTAGGGGCAGTAATGAGTTTTTTGCCAGCACCAGCTGCCTTTTCTTTGTACTCCTGTGCATTCACAAAAGTATGTATGACCTTATAGACGCTCTCCGTCTTTGCATTTTTGAATGCTAAATCAAGACCTTCTTGGCTAGGAATGAACAATAGCAGCAATTTTTCCTTGCCCTCTATATTACACAAGCGTGAAAAAGCATTGTTCTGCTCTTCTTGACTAGGCTTTACCTGAGCGCCCATAATATTTTCTAACATTCGATCAAGAATAGCTAATTCCTCAGGTGGGATTGAGGGTTTTTCATACATATCCATTAGGGTTTTTAATGCATTACTGACGGCTTCTTTATTTGGCTTAGTCTTCTCATTGTTTAAAATAATACCAAGCAATTCTATATTTTTTGACTTTATCGCATTTATAATTACCACGCTGATATTGGATTGATCAATTTGATATTTCTCATTTTCAAATGCTTTAAGGAATAATAATAAGGGCTTATCTCTACCTTCTAGTGAGCACAACCTCAAGAAAGCCTTGTTCTGATCATCCTGCTTAGGTTTTACTTGAGCGTTCATTATTTTTTCCAACATTTGATCAAGAATGGCTAATTCTTCCGGTGAGATTGGGTTTTTTTCATACATACGTGTTAATATTTTTAGCGATTTCCCGGCAGCGTCTTGATTCGGCTTAAGTTTTTCGTTGTTTAAAATAATGCTTAACAGTTCAATACTTTTCGCCCTAACTGCTTCAGCAAGTGCGAGGTTGATAGTATCTTGATCAATTTTATACTTTTGATGGTTAAGCACACTGTTGAAATCAGCAGCTTCGTTCATATAAATGCATGCCAGCAACATTGAATCCATATCTTCTTTCTCAAGCTCAGGCATACTAATTAGCTTTTTCAAAATTTCTTTACATGACTCTCTTATGCTGCTCTTTATTGCATGGTCAGGAACAACCTTGTCTTTTGAATGCAGCAGGGTATTAGAAAGATCAACAAGTGCATCCACAAGTCCACTTACATTTATTTTGGAAGAATTAAGAAGCATTAAAAACCCTGCTTTCTCATTGGGAAGAACGGCCGCTATTAAAAATACTTCGTCTAGGATTTCTTGACTAGGTGACAGAAGTGGATTGTTTATTATCAATTCCAAAGCGCCCATGTTTGCCCTTAAAGCACCAAGGAATGCATCCTTTTTAGCATTATCGCTAAGCAATCTCTGCTTACTTTGAATGAATACAACGAATTTTTTAAATGACTCTAACGTCTCTGGTGATTTTGACAGTTTTACGTATGTATTTTCAAATTGCTCTGGCAGCAACAGTTTTTCCAAAATATGACTTTTAGGGAGCTTTAGTTCTGCCACAATGGCTGCAAAGACGGCCTCAGGGCTTGCTTTAAAACCATGTGATCCAGTTAAGAAAATATTAATAAAATCAGGACCAAGACTGTCGACCTGAAATGACTGACAAGCAGTAAAGAATGCAGCGTCAATTCCCTTTTGAGTTACGGCAATGCGCCTGACTCCTGCCCTATCGCTTTCTGTTCCGGAGGTGTTCGCTTTCTCATGTTCAAGGACTTGTTTAAATAGATCGCTATCGCCAAGAACCACACTCCGTTTTAGTACGCTATTTAATACTTCTGCATCGTGCGCATAGCGTGTTTTCAGGTAACCCAAAAGTTTTTCTATGATTTTTTTTGGGCAGTTTATGGGGGCAGAAGAAATGATTAGCTCTCTAACACTCTGCGTGCTTGGTGTTTTGTTTTCTCTTGGCTTAGATATAAGCGTTTTTGTTTTTGGCGGATTTAAAATCAAATCCACACGTTTTTCGGAAGATCCCCTTACAGCACTTTCTAAATACACATTGCTCATGTTCTCATCGATTTTATTCTGATGATCAAGGTATGACTTCTCAAGCTCTTTAAATGCGACATCCTCTGACTGTGTGGGTGTTGCGTTGTTTCTTCCAGAAGCAAAAGAGTCCGCTGTCAGCGCAAATCCTAAAAACATTAAAAATGAGCATATTAATCGTGTAAGAATGAACATATTTTTAACAACACTAAATCCATATGAATTCAGAATATAGAAAAAGTGTTAATAGTCAGTTAAAATTAAATATGTGAGGGGAAAAGAAAAGGGCCACACTGGATCAAGTATGGCTCAATGGTTTGTAGTTTATTTTAAAGAATGTTGTTAAAATAATGACATTGAATCAATTAGAACGACAATGTCGCAATAATTGATTCTTCGGATGTGTTTTGCATTTGAATTTATGCGTTGTAATCAGGATAACAAGTAACTTTACCTTGTTCTAGCCATTCCATGATTCGTGGACGAGCAACCAAACGTGATTTTTGTTCACCTAAGCAAATTTCTAATTGCAATTTATTTGTAACGAGCGCCTCTAAAAAGGCCTCAAGTTCATTCCAGTCTAAAGTAGAACGTAAGTTGTAAAAAGATATAGATTGAAGTGATGATGGCAAAAGATCAATCATTTCAACATATGAACGTGTCTGTGTAGATATGCTTGGCTGAGTTGAAGATCCATTGCAGCTAAAATTAAGCCATTTTAATTTTTTAAAACCAGACATATGTGGAAATGACCTAAGATCAAGTGTCCCATCATTATTCACGATTGAAATATGAGGAAATGATTCAATGTAGGATTGCGCCCAAGCAAGCGCTTCTAAGTTTACCTCATGCAACTTTGTTAAAATATCCACATTAAAGCTATGCACTTGCGTTTCAATGTCAGGTCGATTTTCCTGAACTCGACGCCAAATATTATATGCTTTTACCAAATTTACATGCGTATTAATATGAGTAAAATCAACATATCTTACTGATGCGGGCATATGCTGAACAAATTCATCAACATACATTAAATCTTGTGCACCTTGAGTTATATCTCCATGACAAAAACTAATTGATTTAAGTTTGCCAAAAACAGAAAAATCATATGATTCATTATCGAGTGCAGATAAAGGAACATTATTACATGTTTCTATATTTCTAAATAAAGGCATATCATCTTTAAATCGCACAAATTCTGCGTTACAAAAACTTTGTAAACAAGATGCTGCCCATTCAAATAATGCTGGGTTTGTTTTTTTTGCCTCTGCCAAAACGTCTTTGTTAACGCTACCACTGTATCTAATGCGTGCAATAAAGTCTTCTCGCTTGCGCTGCATGTGCAATGCGATCGTATGTGCACGTGATAAGTCTTCAAATGTGTTGATACTTGAAAAGCTAATCCTGTCAACAGAGAATGGTATTTTTTCTATAAATTCATTTAATGCCTCTGGAGTAACTGTTAAACTGCCTAGCGTCTGCCGACCTGGATTGAAATGTTCAGACATACACAAAGAAATTCTTTGAAGCTTATCGAAAATAGAAAAATCAAAAAGCTTCCCTTCTGCATTTATTAATGGAAAAAGTTCTGCACTTTCTATATTTTTAAAACGATTTAAATGGAGGGAAGCAATAGAGGTGGGGCCACAGAAGGTAAGAAGCTTCGTTTGCTCTATAAGCTCAAAAGCAAACTCTTCTGCTTTGGCATCACCATTTTTGGCGCGTTCAAGTAACCTTTCATGAAGGGGGCGTGATGCTCCTGGACCACTAAGTTGATACGAAAAAAGAAGAGGGGCTAGGCGTATAAGATTCATTAGATCGTTGCATTTTTCACTATCGTCAAACCAAATATTGAAATTTTTATCAAATAGATCTTTAAAAGCAAAGGCAATACCGAAGGCACTGCTCATCCGATAAATATTCATATCATCCATATCGACCATACTAAAATCTTTTTCAACGGATTTAATAATATTTTCTAGTGAGGTTAGGCCATATCGTTTTATTAGTGTCGGTGCAATTTTCCATCGAATTGCACATGATTCTGGGTCTGTCTCCGTCAAAAACGCTTGCTCTAATTCTTCTTGCGTAGCTGTTTCAAGGTTGAGTGTTCCCAAAAGTGTGGAGGGATAAGCTCCTTCAACTTCATGTGCGGAAGTCAAAGTAGCAGCATGCGTTGATACTGCTGACAATGAAAGTAATAGGCCAATCAATAATCGTTTTGTTTTCATGGTAAGAACCTTTTGTATTATAAATTAATTTATAAGGACAATTAACATGATTCAAAAAGAAATACAAGATGTTTTTTAAAACAATTCTCGCTGCCGTGGCGCCTGCATCAAGCGATCCAATCCCAAATGATCATACGCAAAATCTGTCAACATCCGTCCGCGAGGGGTGCGTTGCAGCAGACCTTGCTGAATCAGATACGGTTCAATGACTTCTTCGATCGTATCGCGTTGTTCTGACAAGGCAGCCGCAATCGTTTCAACACCAACGGGTCCACCTTTATAAAAGTTCGCCAGTAATTTCAAATACCGCACGTCTTGCTGATCAAGCCCCAGCGGATCAACATCCAATCGATTCAGGGCATTTTGTGCAACATCAATATCAATGCTCGAAAGACCCTCAACGCTGGCAAAATCACGGACACGGCGAAGCAATCTGCCGGCAATACGCGGCGTTCCACGAGCACGGCGTGCAATTTCCTCCGCCCCAGGACTTGTCATGGAGCAATCAAGTAAAGATGCGGCACGTAAGACAATTTTTGTCAAATCAGCAAGATCATAAAATTCTAACCGAAGCGGAATGCCAAACCGTTCACGAAGTGGCTGCGTCAAAAGCCCTGACCGTGTCGTTGCCCCCACAAGTGTAAACTCAGGCAAATCAATACGAATGGATCTCGCCGATGGCCCTTCACCAATCATAATATCGAGTTTGCGATCCTCCATCGCGGGGTATAAAATTTCTTCAACCGCAGGATTCAAACGGTGGATTTCATCAATAAACAAAACATCTTTAGGCTGCAAATTTGTTAGCACCGCCGCCAAGTCACCCGACTTTGCAATGACTGGCCCTGACGTCGCGCGGAAGCCAACATTCAATTCTTTTGCGATAATTTGCGCAAGCGTGGTTTTACCCAACCCTGGCGGGCCATACAGCAACACATGATCCAGCGATTCATTTCGTGTGCGCGCCGCTTGAATAAACACCGACAAGTTCGATCGCACCATCTTTTGCCCAGTGAAATCATCTAAGGACAATGGGCGTAAGGATGGATCTTTCAGATCACTCATCAAATCGTCAAGGGTTTCGGCGCCTTCGATGAGGCGCTCTTCGGTGGTGGAACTCATAAGCACCTTTTCTTTTTTTTCTTATCGCCAAAGCATTCTTTACGATGAAGGTAACATAATTTCTCACATGACACCAAGTATACCTTTTTCAAAATCGGCTTGCGTACAGCGTTTTAGCATCGTACGGTGGTTTGCTTTTCCTTTTGCTATTGCCTCAAAATAAGTCCAATACCATTTTTGATAAAAACTGTCATCTGCTAACACATTCAAAACATGACTTGGCAAAGGCGCATCGTTCAGCCAAACGCATGGGGCATTATCAACAATAAGTGCAGCAAGGGGAGAGGGTGCATTCTTTGAAAGTGCAGCAGCAACAAGTGACGGTGGAAAGCCACTTCCCATGACAACAACCTGAGAGAAAGGATGTCTGCCGATTTTTTTACGTATTTCTCCTATTAATTTGCTACGTATTTCTTCTATTAAGGGGCGAGAAATAGCATTGTTAAGCTTGGCTATTGCGTCTGTCTGTTTTTCCCACATTCCTGGATATGACTTGTCAGCTATTTTTGCCAAGCTCAATGTTTTTTCTTTAGATTTATCTTTGCCAAAGCGATTGACTCTTACAAATCCCTCAGGATTAATATATAGCTCTTTCAACATAAGTTCCTTAACTGCTGTTGCATGTGTGCCTTGAATTTTTAATGAATTAATGCTGGCCATCAATGTAGTAAAACCATCATCAACATTGGCATCAAATGTAGCTAGTTCGTACGTTGGGGAAAATTCAAATTTACCAGACAGTTGCTCAACACAGCTTTGCGCTAGCGCTTTTGCGCTTTCGTCATTTGGCCCGGCGACACAAATAACCAGCGTTTTATTTGATGCGATAAATCCATCTTTATGTAACCCAAGCACTTCATCAAACCACTCAATTAGCCATTTAGAAAACACATCCTTCTTAATTCCACTGTATGTAAATAGATCATCATAGATAATGTCATCAATTCTTGTTTTCCCAACGGTCATAATTTGATCAATAAAAGTATATGACAACGCCTCTGTCAGACGAAGAATTTCGAAATGACGAAAGAATTTTTGACCATCGACAAGCCCATGCGAAGCTAGAGAATACTCACCTTTTTTCCGATGTGTAATTGCCGTACCCATGACCGCTTGAATAATCGTTTTGCGCTCACTATCGGTAGCTTCTATTTCTGATACGGTTGCTTTATTTGAAAGTATTGTATTGATTGTTTCTGTGTGAACTGAAAATGCCGATACGTCAAAAGGATTTACATTATATTTTCCGCAGCGCAGCTCAGCTTCGTCATTGATGGTCTGAACAGCATTCGAGAAGCAGTGCGTTGTGACAAACATCAGCGCCGCTAAATAGTTCAGATAATTCTTTTTCATGGGGTGCCTTTGCAAAATCATTATGCGTTTGCCCAGATAACCAAAATTTATTCTAAAATGCAATATGTTTGATAAATAAAATTTCCACGAATTTGTTATTAATGTTTTTGTTTGTGAAAGACATAGCAATCGAGTAGGAGGAGCCTCACAGCTCCGTCCTCTCACACCACCAGTACAAGCGATGTCGCATACGGCGGTTTCAGTTAAACTTTTACCAGAGCTTTATCCGGCAGTATATCTTTAAGACCTATCTCTTTAAACCAAGC